>JAZFZX010000091.1:0-4302 GCA_036444135.1 Kiloniellales bacterium
TCGGGTCCGTTGCCGATCAGGGTGGCGCCCTTGACGGCGGGGCCGACCTTGCCGTCTTCGACCAGATAGGCCTCGGTGCAGCTGAAGACGAACTTGCCGTTGGTGATATCCACCTGGCCGCCGCCGAAGTTGACGGCGTAGAGGCCCTTGCTGGTGGCGGCGATGATCTCCTGCGGGTCGTGCTGGCCGGCCGGCATGTAGGTGTTGGTCATGCGCGGCATGGGGATGTGCGCATGGCTTTGGCGGCGCCCGTTGCCGGTCGGGGCCATGCCCATGAGGCGCGCGTTCTGGCGGTCCTGCATGTAGCCCACCAGAATGCCGTCCTCGATCAGGGTGGTCGATTGGCCGGGCGTGCCCTCGTCGTCGACGGTCAGCGAGCCGCGCCGGTCGGACATCGTGCCGTCGTCGATCACCGTAACGCCGGGGGCGGCGACGCGCTCGCCCATCAGGCCGGCGAAGGCCGAGGTCTTCTTGCGGTTGAAGTCGCCTTCAAGGCCGTGGCCGATGGCCTCGTGCAGCAATATTCCGGGCCATCCGGACCCGAGGATGACCGGCATCTCGCCGGCCGGGGTATCCACCGACTCCAGGTTCACGAGAGCCTGGCGAAGGGCCTCGTCGACCGCGGCCCGCCAGTAGTCCGGCTCGATCAGGCGGCTGTACGAGATGCGCCCGCCGCCGCCGTAGTTGCCGCTTTCCATGCGTTCGTCCTGGCCCACGACGATGGCGACGTTGAGCCGCACCAGGGGTCGGATGTCGGCGGCGCGCTCGCCCCCGGCGCGGACGATCTGCACCGCTTGCCACTCGCCGGCCAACGACGCCATGACCTGGCGCACGCGAGGGTCCTTTGCCCGCGCGTAGCCGTCGATGTCCGACAGCAGCGCGACCTTGGTCTCGAAGGGCACCAAGCCCAAGGGGTTCTCGTCGGTATAGAGGATGCGGTTGGTGCCGGCCGGCGCCCCGGCCATGGTCCCGCCGCGGCCGCTGCGCACCGCCTTGACGGTCTCCACGGCGCGTCCGATGGCCGCATGGGAAAGCTCGCTGGAATGGGCGTAACCGGCCGCCTCCTCCGCCACGGCGCGCAGCCCGAAGCCCTGGCTGGTGTCGAAACTGGCGCTCTTGAGACAGCCGTCGTCGAAGCTCAGGCTCTCCGATTGCCGGTATTCGAGGAACAGCTCGCCGTCGTCGGCGCCGCCCAGTGCATCGTCGACCAGGGCCTCCACGCGGTTGCGATCGAGGCCGGCGCGGTTGAAGAAGAGGTCATCGGTTGTGGCGAGGCTGGACATGCAAGACTCCCGGCAAGGACGGTCAGTTGTGTTGTCCCTAATATGGTTCGTGCCCGCGGAAAAATCACCAATATAACGATCGCCCCGCGGCGGTCCTCATGCGCGCCGGCAAACACGGGTCGGACGGGTGCCATAGGAGCCACGCCGCCGGCCCTGCCGGGTCGGCGCGGGGGCATTTGCCATCGGGGGTGCCGTCAGGCGCCGGGTTTACGGATGGACGGGAGGGCGTCACCCAGAACGCCGGCGATCTTTTCTGGAGTCTCGTGGAACTGGATGCCGAGGTTCGCGCCGTCCTGCCACACCAGCTTGCCGGCGAACTCGCCATAGCGGTCGATACTGAGGATGACCTCCAGCCCGCATTCGAAGGGCTTTTGGGCGCGCAGCTGGGCACCCTTGGCGGAGATGTTCAGGACGCGGCAGTTGACCACCTGCCCGGCGGTCAGTAGCTGGCCGGACCAGAGCACCGAGCTGCGCGCCTCGTCCCGCTGCTGGTCATCGCTGACGTCGCCGCCGAGGAGTTCCTCGATGATGCGAGCCAATTCGCTGAGCTTGTCGTGAAACTCGATGCCCAGGGTCGTCCCATCGCGCCAAGCGATCCGGCCGGCGAATTCCCCGACCCGATCGATACGAACGCGAACCTCCGAATCGGTTTCAACCGGTTCGGCCAGGCGAACCTTGGCCCCGCCGACCGAGATGTTGAGGATCTCGCAGTCCACCTCCCGGTCGTCTGCATAGAACTTCCCGGAACACTGCGTGGAATGGCGGGGGTGCTGTTGCCGATCCGTCAGTTTCGCTGGTTGGTTCATAGCGTTCGCCGGTTGGTTCATAGCGTTGGAACGCGCGCTGCAATCATGCCCACAAGTCCTTGGACTATTTCGCACCGGATTTTTAAGCCGCAATCTTTTCCAAACCCTTAAGAAAGGCGGCAAAAATCGAAGTTCGCGGGCGTATTCCGCCAAGCTTGGCGTCGGGACATTTTCAGGGCCGGCCGACGCCCGGCAATGGCCCGGCAGGCCGGCGCCAGCCGCGCAAATGAGCGGCTTTCGCCGTCTGCCGCAGGCTTGTAGGGTGCGGTAAGTTGGGTTAGGTTGCGGGCTAGCGCGGAGGGGATGCTTCGGGGGCTTAGGGCAGGCTGAACGCCACCGGGCGAGGGTCTGCGAGCCCCCTCCACGATGGGGGTTGATGGCATGGCATTCGTGACGAGGGTGGCCCATGCGACGCTGACCTGGGCCTTGAGCGCCGCCGTGTTGGGCGCCTTTGCCGGTGGTGCGGCGGCCAGCGAGCCGATGCCCTGGCAAATGGGTTTTCAGCCTGCGGCGTCCCCGACGGCCGAGCGAATCGATATCCTCAACGAGGTGCTTCTGATCATCATCGTGGCTACCGTGGTCTTCGTCTCGGGCCTGTTGCTTTACGTGGTTTGGCGGTTCGCGGAAAAACGCAATCCGACGCCCTCGAAGACCACCCACAACACCTTCATTGAGGTGGTCTGGACCGTGTTGCCGGTGATCATACTGATGGTCATCGCAATTCCCTCGTTCAAGCTGCTCTATTTCGCCGACCGCGTCGAAGACGCCGAGATGACCGTCAAGGCGATCGGCCGCCAGTGGTACTGGAGCTACGAGTACCCCGATTACGGCAACTTCACCTTCGACGCGATCATGGTGCCCGAAGAGGAGCTCGAACCGGGGCAGAAGCGGCTGCTCGAGACGGACCTTTCGGTGGTTCTGCCGGTCGATACGGACATCCGGCTGCTGATCACGGCCAGCGACGTGCTGCACGCCTTCGCCCTTCCGGCCTTCGGGATCAAGCTCGACGCGGTCCCCGGACAGGTCAACGAAACCTGGGTTCGCATCAACCGGCCGGGCACCTATTACGGCCAGTGCTCCGAGATCTGCGGTACCGGCCACTCCTATATGCCGATCAAAATCGTGGCCGTGTCCAAGGCGGACTTCGAAAGCTGGGTGGAGCAAGCCAAGGAAGAATTCGCGCGCGTCGATGAACCGGACCGTGGTGTGCGCCTGGCCGAGGCTGCCAGCCCTGTGCCGGCGAGCGCCGACTGAAAGGATTTGAGGGACTCACCGATGGCCTACGGAACGAGCGACGCCCACGCCCATCACGACCATACGCCAAAGGGCGTCACGCGGTGGCTCAACTCGACCAACCACAAGGACATCGGCACGATGTACCTGACCTTGTCGCTGGTCGCGGCCCTGATCGGCGGGCTTTTCTCGGTGATCATGCGCATGGAGCTTCAGGAGCCCGGCGTGCAGATTCTGGCGGGTGCCAGCGATCCCGGCCAGTTGTGGAACGTCTTCATCACCGCGCACGGGCTCATCATGGTGTTCTTCGTGGTGATGCCGGCCCTGATCGGCGGCTTCGGCAACTGGTTCGTGCCGCTGATGATCGGGGCGCCCGACATGGCCTTTCCGCGCATGAACAACATCTCGTTCTGGCTGTTGGTCCCCTCGTTCGCTCTGCTGCTCGGCTCCGCCTTCGTGGGCACCGGCGCGGGCACGGGCTGGACCATCTATCCGCCGCTGTCCGCCGCCGGCAGCCACCCGGGGCCATCGGTCGACATGGCGATCTTTGCGCTGCACCTGGCGGGCGCCTCGTCGATTCTGGGCGCCATCAACTTCATCACCACCATCTTCAACATGCGCGCGCCGGGCATGACCTTGCACAAGATGCCGCTGTTCGTCTGGTCGATGCTGGTCACGACGTTCCTGCTGCTCTTGGCGTTGCCGGTCCTCGGCGGCGCGATCACCATGCTGCTCACCGACCGCAACTTCGGGACCACCTTCTTCGATCCCGCTGGCGGCGGCGACCCGGTCCTGTTCCAGCACCTCTTCTGGTTCTTCGGGCACCCCGAGGTCTACATCATGATCCTGCCGGCCTTCGGGATCGTCAGCCAAGTGGTGTCGACCTTCTCGCGCAAACCGGTGTTCGGCTATCTCGGCATGGCCTACGCCATGGTCTCGATCGGCTTCATCGGCTTCATCGTCTGGGCGCATCACATGTA
>JAZFZX010000092.1:0-3474 GCA_036444135.1 Kiloniellales bacterium
GCGAGCAGGACAACGACCTGGCCCAATGGCGGCGCATGATCGCGATGGACGCGGTGGACATCGTGCAGCCGGACCTCTGCTACGTCGGCGGGCTGACCCGCGCCCTGCGCGTCGCCGCGATGGCCGAACGGGCCGGCAAGCCCTGCGTGCCCCATTCGGCCAACCGTTCGTGGGCCACCGTATTCACCTTGCATATGATGGCGGCCCTGCCCAATGCCGGGCCCTACGTCGAATTCGACATCGAAGCCGAGCGCTGGACGGACAATCTCTACGACCCGCCGTTGGAAGTGAACGACGGCATGGTCGCAGTGCCGGCCGGCCCCGGCTGGGGTGTTACCCTGAGCGACGCCTGGCTCGCCAAGGCCAAGCGCCGCGTGAGTGCGCGCCGATGACCCGCTCGGGCCTCTTCAATTGGCTAATTAGACCAGCGGTCCTGGGTATTGACCGAATTCACCGCGGCGATTTTGGCCCGCCGCCGACGGCCAAAAAGCGTCCGGCCCCATGGGTGGGGTAAATCGGCCCGCCGGGTGCCCAGTGGAGTCCGGGCGGCGCCTGCCCGATGGCGCCTCGCATCGCGCGTCATGCCGCGCCTGCCCGGACGAGCCGATTTCGTGCCCATGAAATGGGTCAATATCTAGGATTGCTGGTGTAAGGCGCGGCGGCGTTTGACAGGGCCGCGCCGCGCGGCGAGAGTCCGGGCATGCGGCAATTCGCGGCGATCCGGCCGGCGTGGCGCGCGCTGTCGCGCGTGGCGCTCAATGCCTTGCTGCCCCCGCGCTGCCTGTCTTGCGGCGCCGGGGTCGAGGAACCGGGCAGTCTGTGCAGCGCCTGCTGGGGCGGTTTGGCCTTTCTCGGCCCGCCGCTGTGCGCCGCCTGCGGCTATCCCTTCGAATTCGACGTGGGCCCCGATGCTTTGTGCGGGGCCTGCGCGCGCCGGCGCCCGCTGTACCACCGGGCGCGTGCCGTGCTGCGCTATGACGACGCCTCGCGCCGGCTGCTGCTCGGCTTCAAGTACGGCGACCGCACGGAAGGCGCGCCGGCCTTCGCAGGATGGCTGGCACGGGCCGGCGCAGAGATAATGGAATCCGCCGAGGTCATCGTGCCGGTGCCGCTGCACCGCTGGCGGCTGTTCGCCCGGCGCTATAACCAGTCCGGCCTGTTGGCGACGGGATTGGCGCGCGCGAGCGGCCTGCCTGTCCTGCCCGACACGCTGCTGCGTACGCGCAACACGCCTTCCCAGGGCCGCAGGAGCGCAGCGGCGCGGCGGCGCAACGTGGCCGGGGCCTTCGCGGTATCGCCGCGCACCGCGGCCGCCGTCGAGGACCGCCGCGTCCTGCTGGTCGACGATGTGCTCACGACCGGGGCGACGGCGGAGGCTTGCGCCCGCGCGCTGCTCGGCGCCGGCGCGGCGGCGGTGGACGTGCTGGTCCTGGCGCGTGTCGTACGCCCGCAGCAGGGTTAGGAGCCCTTGCAAAGGCACGCATTGCGCCCACCTAAATTGCGCCCACCCAATTTCCGATTGCACCGGAAATCGCGCCGAACGAAATGCCGGGGACGGTGATGGCCAGGGTCGAGATCTACAGCGACTTTTTCTGTGGCCACAGCGCGCGCGCCAAGCGGCTGCTGGACGCCAAGGGTGTCGCCTACGAAGAGCTCGACGTCATGGCGCAGCCGGGCCGGCGCGCGGAGATGGCCGAACGCAGCGGCGGGCGGAAGAGCGTACCCCAGATCTTCATCGACGGCGTACATGTGGGCGGCGCGGAGGACCTGGAGGCGCTCGACGCGGCGGGTGAACTCGACGGTCTGCTGGGTGGCGGGGAATGAGCGTGGCCTTCACCGTGGCCTGCGTGCAACTTGCCTCGGGGACCGAGATCGAGGCCAACCTGGCGGCGGCCGGCGAGGGAATCCGCCGGGCGCGCGACGCGGGCGCCGAGTTTATCCTGACCCCCGAGACCACCGACATGATGGAGATGAAGCGCCGCGCCGCCTTCGAGAAGGCCATGCCGGAGGCCGAGCACCGCGGCCTGGCGGGCTTCCGCGAACTCGCTGCCGAGCTCGGCTGCTGGCTGCTGATCGGCTCGCTGGTGGTGCGCCTCGGCGAGACGCGCCTGGCCAACCGCTCGTTCCTGATCGACCCGGCGGGCGAAGTGGCGGCCCGCTACGACAAAATCCACATGTTCGACGTGGAGGTGCCCGACGGCCAGAGCTACCGGGAAAGCGCCGCCTATCAGCCCGGAGCGCGGGCGGTCGTCGCCGCGCTGCCCTGGGGGCGGCTCGGGCTGACGGTTTGCTATGACCTGCGCTTTGCCCACCTCTACCGGACGCTGGCCCGGGCCGGCGCCGATTTCCTCACGGTGCCCTCTGCCTTCACGCGAATGACCGGGCGGGCGCACTGGCACGTTCTGCTGCGCGCCCGGGCGATCGAGAACGGATGCTTCGTCTTCGCCCCGGCCCAGTGCGGCGAGACCAGCCAGGGCCGCCAGACCTACGGACATTCGCTCATCGTGGCGCCGTGGGGCGAGGTTCTGGCCGAAGACGGCGAGGACCCCGGCGTGATCATCGCCACCATCGACCCTGCACGGGCGGTTGAGGCGCGCGCCATGGTCCCGGCGCTCGGCCACGACCGCCCTTTCGCGCCGCCGGGGGCCGGGGTGGCTGGGAACGCGGCCGCGGACTAGAAACACGCGCCGCGCAATGACTGGCGTGAGGGCCCGCTTTCGCGCTTGATCTCTCATGCTCCGCGCGCACAATGGGCCACCCGCCGGCCGCTATTCCTAACGGGCCCGTAGTTCAGCTGGTCAGAACACGCCGCTCATAACGGTGTTGTCGCAGGTTCGAGTCCTGCCGGGCCCACCAACCTCCCACTAAGTGCCTGACTTTCCTATAAGTCATTGGTTTCTCGAGGATGTCTTGCCTCCCGGGTACTACAGCGTGGTACAGTAGAGGGATGGAAGTCATGCCCAAACCACCTCGCCTGCAGAAGCGCAGACACCGATTCTTCCTGCGAGCTTCGGTGCCCAGGGATATCCGTTCGGTGGTTGGCAGAACCGAGGTCGTCAGGAGCTTAAAGACCTCAGACTACCGAGAGGCCCTGCGCCGCCTGCCTCTCGCCAGCGCAGAGGTCGACGCCCAGTTCGCCGAGGCGCACCGCCGAGTAAGGACGAAATCGGCCATCTCGTTGTCGGAGCACGATATGCGGCAGATAGTGCTGAGATGGTTCTGGCGCGAGGAGCGCCTGCTGGCCGAGAAAGAGTTCACGTCGGACCGCTTCCAGTGGTCGCCCAGGGGGGAGGCGATCAAGAAGAACCGCTCTGCCGCTCTGGCTGAGTGGCGTCAGCTTGCGGCCTGAGCATCGCGACTTCGAGTGCTTTGGAGACTGGTTCGCATTAGACTGACAACGCCCCACGAACTCATGCCGTGGCGTTACGCTCAGGACTGAGCGTAACGGTCGAAGCGCATCAGTGGTAGGGCGGC
>JAZFZX010000093.1:0-2126 GCA_036444135.1 Kiloniellales bacterium
CCGGTCAACCAATTGTTCGAGGCAATGCGCGAGGAGGCCGACGGCATCGTGCGCCTCGCCGTGCCCGACGGACCGCTCGACGAGGCCCGCCACGCCTATTTGCGATACGTCGGCCAGGGCCACGAGATCAAGGTCGCCCTACCGCCGCAGGAACTCGCCCCATCGGACTCGGAGACGCTGCAGCGGGCCTTCGAGGCCGAGTACGAGGCACAGTATGGCCGTACGGTTCCCGATCTCGACATCGAGGCGCTGACCTGGAGCTTGACCCTGTCGGGCCCGGCGCCGGCCGCCCCGGGTCCTACGCCGCCGCCGCAGGAGGCACCGACGCCCGCGCCGTTGGGGCAACGAGAGATTCTCGAACCGGGGCAGAGCTCGCCCGTCGGGGCGGCCGTCCACAGGCGCGCCGATCTGGCGCCCGGCATGCGCCTCGCGGGGCCGGCGGCAATCGCCGAGGACCAGACGACCACCGTGGTCGCCACGGGTTATCAGGCAAGAGTGAACGCGCGCGGCGATCTGGTGCTGGAACGCGTCGGCGCCGAAACCCGCGACGCGCGCCCGAGCGGCGCGTCCGGCGACCTCCGCCTGCAGGTGATCTGGAACCGCATGATCTCGATCGTCGAGGAGCAGGCCCAGGCGTTGATCCGCACCGCCTTCTCCACCACGGTGCGGGAAGCCGGCGACCTTTCGGCCGGCATCTTCGACCTCGAAGGCCGCATGCTCGCCCAGGCGGTCACGGGCACGCCGGGTCACGTGAACGCCATGGCGGCCTCGGTCGGGTTTTTCCTCGAACGCTATCCCGGCAACGCCATGCGGGACGGCGACGTCTATGTCACCAACGACCCCTGGCTGGGCACCGGGCACCTGTTCGACTTCACGGCGGTGACGCCCGCGTTCCGGGGCGGCCGGCCGGTGGCGCTGTTCGCCTCTACGGTCCACGTGGTGGACATCGGCGGCCCTGGCTTCGGCCCGGACGCCGGGCAGATCTACGAGGAAGGGCTGTGCATCCCCATCATGCCCCTGTTCCGGGGCGGCGAGGCGAACCAGGCATTGCTCGAGATCGTGCGGGCCAACGTGCGCGAGCCGGTCCAGGTGGTGGGCGACCTCTATTCACTCGCCGCCTGCAACGCCGTCGGCGGCGGCCGGCTGCTGGAGATGATGGACGAATTCGGCATCGAGTCTCTGCAGGAGGCCGGCGACCACATCATCGACACCTCGCGCCGGGCCATGATGAAGGAAATCGCGGCGCTGCCGCCCGGGGTCTACGACAACGTCATGGAGGTGGACGGGTTCGACCGCCCCCTGCGGCTGGTGGCGCGCACGACGATCGCCGCCGACGGCATCGAAGTCGATTTCACGGGCAGCGCGCCGCTCTCCTCGCGGGGCATCAACGTACCGCTGACCTATACCCAGGCCTATGCCTCGTTCGGCATCCGCTGCATCGTGGGCGCGGCCATCCCCAACAACGCCGGCTCGCTCGCGCCGATCCGGGTGCACGCGCCGGAAGGGACGATCCTCAACGCCCCGCGGCCTTGCGCCGTCGCAATCCGCCATGTCGTGGGCCAGATGCTGCCCGACGTGGTGCTCGGTTGCCTCGACAAGGCGATGCCGGGCCGGCCCCCCGCCGAGGGCAGCTCCAGCCTTTGGAACCCCATGCTCTCGGGCGGCCACGGCCTGGTGGGCGACGCCGATTACGGGTCGGCGACGCCGTTCTCGGTCACCATCTTCCACTCCGGCGGAACCGGCGCCCGGCCGCACAAGGATGGACTGTCCGCCACGGCATTCCCCTCGGGCGTGCGCAACACGCCGGTGGAGATCACCGAGACGGTTGCCCCTCTGATCTTCAAGCAGAAGGAATACCGCCCTGATTCCGGCGGCGCTGGCGAATTCAGGGGCGGCCTAGGCCAGGTGATCGAGATTATCCACGGCGAGGGCGCGCCGTTCGCCGTCTTCGCGCTGTTCGACCGCATCGACCACCCGGCCCGTGGCCGCGGCGCCGGGTCGGCCGGCGCGCCTGGCCGGGTCGCGCTGGGCAGCGGCAAACGCCTCGACGGAAAGGGCAAGCAGATCGTGCCGGCCGGCGACAGCCTGGTCCTGGAACTGCCCGGAGGCGGCGGCATAGGTGCGCC
>JAZFZX010000094.1:0-15349 GCA_036444135.1 Kiloniellales bacterium
CGCCGGGCAACCTGGTGTTCACGGGCGGCGCGCCCGAACCGGAAACCCTCGCGACCCTGCAGGAGCTCGGCTTTGCCGACGGTGAGGTCATCTTCAACCTGGTACGGGGCTGGCACCATAGCCGCTACCGCGCGACGCGCAGCACGCGCGCCCGCGAGATGCTGACGGAACTGATGCCGACGCTGCTGCAGGCGCTCGGCCGCACGCCCAATCCCGATGCGGCGCTGGCCAAGTTCGACCAATTCCTTGGCGGGTTGCCGGCCGGCGTGCAGCTATTCTCGCTGCTCTACGCCAATCCGAGCCTGTTGGACCTGCTGGCGGAAATCTTGGGCACGGCGCCGGCGCTGGCCGACCATCTGAGCCGCAACCCGGGCTTGCTCGACGCGGTCCTGACCCCGGACTTCTTCGAGAGGACGCCGCAAATACGTGCGCTGCGCAGGGACCTGCAAGCGGTGCTGGCGCAAGCCCGCGACTTCCAGGACGTGCTCGACCTGTCGCGGCGATGGGCCAACGACCGCAAGTTCCAGATCGGGGTCCAGATCCTGCGCCATACGGGCGACGTGGACGAAACCAACCTGGCGCTCAGCGACATCGCGGAGACGGTGATCGGCGAACTCTACCGGCCGGTCCGCGAGGCGTTCGCGAAGGCGCATGGCCGTCTGCCGGGGCCCGGTCTGGCGATCCTCGGCCTCGGCAAGCTGGGCAGCGGCGAGATGACCGTGAACTCGGATCTCGATTTGATCTTCATCTACGAGAGCGACGAGAGCGCCGAGGCCTCCGATGGCCCCAAACCGCTGGCCTCCAGCCATTATTTCGCGCGACTGTCGCAGCGTTTCATCAATGCGCTCTCCGCGCCCACCGCCGAGGGCCTGCTGTACGAGATCGACATGCGCTTGCGCCCCTCGGGCACGGCCGGGCCGATCGCCACGCCCTATTCCGGGTTCCGCCGATACCAGGAGGAGGCCTGGACCTGGGAACACATGGTGCTGACCCGTGCCCGCGTCATCGCCGGCGATCCGGACTTCGCCGCGCGCATCACCGCAACCTTGAAAGAGATCCTCTGCCAGCCGCGCGATGCCGGGCAACTGGTGGTCGACGTGGCCGACATGCGCAAGCGGATCGAGCAGGAGCACCCGGCCACCAGCCTCTGGCACACCAAATTTCTGCGCGGCGGGCTGGTCGACCTGGAGTTTCTGGCGCAGTACCTGCAGCTACGCCACGCGCACGAACGGCCCGACGTGCTGTCCATGCACAGCGACCTGGTCTTCGGGCGGCTTGCCGAGGCCGGACTCATCAGCCCCTCGGCGGCCCACACGTTGATCGACGCCACCAAGCTGATGCGCGCCGTGCAGAGTTTTCTCCGCTTGACCGCCGGCGCCGATTTCGACGAGGACGCGGCGCCCGTGGAACTCAAGGACTCGCTGGCTCGGGCCGCCGGATGCCCCGACTTCGCCGCGCTCAAAGACAGCTTGATCGCCACGGCCCAGAGCGTTCTAGAGCTCTACGAGGCCATGATCGAGGAGCCCGCCCAGGCCGCCAGGGAGCGCCTCGAAGCGCAGGACGGCGGCGCGGAGACCACGAAATGAGCCTTTCCCTCGCCGCCGCGGCCGTCGGCGTGCTCGGCGCCGCCCATCCCGCCGCCAAGGTCCGCTTGAGCCGCCGCGCCGCGGAGGCCTGGCGCAATGGCCGCATCACGAAGGTCGGCCACGCGCAACCGCCGGACCGGCCAGCCCGCCCCGCGCGCCCGAAGCTAGCGCCGCCGCAGGCGGTGCCCCGGCGCGGCATCGCCACAGTCAAGGGGCGCACCGCGCTGTTGCATGCGCTGGCCCACATCGAGCTCAACGCCATCGACCTGGCCTGGGACCTGATCGCCCGCGCCACCGAGGCCGATCTGCCGCGCGCCTTTTACGACGATTGGGTCAGCGTCGCCGTGGAGGAGGCCGGCCACTTCGCGCTGCTGGCGGAGCGTCTGGCGGCGCTGGGCGCGGCCTACGGCGACCTGCCGGCGCACGACGGCCTGTGGCAGGCCGCCGAGGACACCAAGCACGACCTGCTCGCCCGCCTGGCGGTCGTACCGCTGGTGCTGGAGGCCCGCGGTCTCGACGTGACGCCGGGCATGATCGAGCGCCTCACGGCGGTGGGCGATCGGGAGAGCACCGCCGTTCTCGAAGTCATCTACCGCGACGAGATCGGCCACGTGGCCATCGGCAAGCGCTGGTTCGACTGGCTGTGCGCGCGGGACGCACGAGACCCGTCGGCCACCTGGCAGGCGCTGGTGCGGCGGTATTTCAAGGGCCGTCTCAAGCCGCCGTTCAACGAGGCGGCGCGGGCCGCCGCGGGCCTTTTGGCCGAGGACTACGTCCCCCTTAGTTCGGGTTAGGCGCCGGCCGCTCTTGCGCGCTAGGCGTCCCCGGCCTCGCGGGATGCGCTGGACAGGCCGCCTTCCAATTTCTGGGCCAGCGATGCCTCCAGGAACTTGTCCAGGTCACCGTCCAGCACGCCCTGGGGATTGCCCGCTTCGACGCCGGTGCGCAGATCCTTCACCATCTGATAGGGCTGCAACACGTAGGAGCGGATCTGGTGGCCCCAGCCGATCTCCGACTTGCTCTCGGCTTCGGCTTGGGCCTCGTCCTCCCGCTTCTGCAGTTCGTGCTCGTAGAGCCGGGCGCGCAGCATGGCCGTAGCCTGGGCCCGGTTCTTGTGCTGCGAGCGGTCGTTCTGGCACTGCACCACGATGCCCGTGGGAATATGGGTCATGCGCACCGCGCTGTCGGTTTTGTTGACGTGCTGGCCGCCTGCCCCCGAGGCGCGGTAGGTATCGACCCGAAGATCCTTGTCGAGGATCTCGATCTCTATGGAGTCGTCGATCACCGGATAGACCCAGGTGCTGGCGAAGCTGGTGTGGCGGCGCGACTGGGCATCGAAGGGCGAGATGCGCACCAGGCGGTGGACGCCGGATTCCGTCTTCAGCCAGCCATAGGCGTTGCGCCCCTTGATGCGAATCGAGGCGGACTTTATCCCGGCCTCTTCGCCGGGGCTTTCTTCCAGCCACTCGACCTCGTGGCCGTGCGCCTCGGCCCAGCGGGTGTACATGCGCAGCAGCATCTCGGCCCAGTCCTGCGCCTCGGTGCCGCCGGCCCCGGCGTGGACCTCCACGTAGCAGTCGTTGGCATCGGCCTCGCCCGACAGCAGGCTTTCCAGCTGCTGCTTGGCCGCGCGGGCGCGCAAGCGCTTGAGCTGCGATTCGGCCTCGCGGACGGTGGCCTCGTCGTCCTCGCCTTCGCCCAGCTCGAGCAGCACCAGCGCGTCGTCCAGTTCCTGGCAGAAATCTGTAAAGGAAGAGATCGCGTGGTCCAGCGCGCCGCGCTCGCGCATCACGGCCTGTGCGGCCTCCGGATCGTTCCACAGATCCGGGTTCTCGGCCTGCCGGTTCAACTCCTCGAGGCGTTTTTGCGAGCCCTCCGGGTCAAAGATGCCTCCTTAGCAGGCTCAAAGCCTCTTTGATTTCGTCGACCGCCGCTTGCGTTTCGGCGCGCATCGGGCCTCCTCATCGGATCGGAAATACAAGGGGGGAAGGTTTATGCGCTTCCGCGCAATTAGTACAGCCCGTCGGAGCCGGGGATGGTGACCGGTGATACAGTCGTCGCGAAGGGATTGTAGCCCCCGTCGAGAACCAATTGCTCGCCCGACGGCACGGTGCCGGGCTTGAAGGCTTCGAGAATCACCTTGCTGTCGCCGGATCGGGCCAACAGGCCGGTTTCCGCGTTCACCCGCACCAGCCGGATGTCCGGGGGAATGCGGAACGGGATGGACGGCTCGCCCTCGAGGGCCGCGGCCATGAAATCGCGGAAGATCGGCGCCGCGACGCTCGATCCGGTTTCCTTCTTGCCCAGAGTCTTGGGCTCATCGAAACCGACAAAGACGCCGACCGCCAGGTCCGGCGAGAAGCCGATGAACCAGGTATCCTGGCTGTCGTTGGTGGTGCCGGTCTTGCCGGCCAGCGGCTTGCCGACCGCGCTTACGCGGCGGCCGGTCCCGCGTTGGATCACGCCTTGCAGCATGGACACCACCTGATATGCGCTCGTCGGGCTGGCCACCTGCTCGCGCATGTCCGGCAACACCGGGACCTCCTGCTCCTGCCAGAATTCGGCCCGGCAGCCGGGACAATCGCGCTGGTCGTGGCGGAAGATGGTGCGCCCATTGCGGTCCTGAATCCGGTCGATCAGCGCCGGCCGGATGCGCTTGCCGCCGTTGACCAGCATGGCATAGGCGGTGGTCAGCCGGAGCAGGGTGGTTTCCCCCGCCCCCAGCGCCATGGCCAGCACGGCCGGCATGTCGTCCACAACGCCGAGGCGCGTGGCGGCATCCACCACCCGTTCCATGCCGATGGTCTGGGCCAGGCGCACGGTCATGAGGTTGCGCGATTTCTCGATACCGACGCGCATCGGGGTGGGGCCGTAGAATTTCTTGGTGTAGTTGGCCGGTTTCCACTTGCCAAGGCCCTCGCCCTGATCGATCACGAAGGGCGCGTCGAGAATCAGCGTCGAAGGGGTAAACCCACTGTCCAGCCCGGCCAGATAAACGATCGGCTTGAACGCCGAACCGGGTTGCCGGAACGCTTGGTTGGCGCGGTTGAATTCGCTGTCTTCATAGGAAAACCCGCCGACCATGGCCAACACCCGGCCGGTGTGCGGATCGAGCGCCACGATGGCACCGTTGATGTCCGGCACCTGGCGCAGACCGTAGGTACCCTCGGGCACGGGGTTGTCATAGCTGTCGGCCGTGATCGGCGCGACGTAGATCACGTCGCCCGTCTCCATCACCTGCGCGATCTTGGTCGGACTGGCACCGACCTTCTGGCCCTCTATCGGGGGCCGCGCCCATTTGAGCGCGGTCAGGGGGATTTGCCCGGTGGTCGCGTCGGCGAAGCCGATCTCCGCGGCCTTCTTGTCGGTGGCCAGTACCACCGCGCGCCGCCATTCGGGCATGCCTTCCGGCAGCTCCAGGGCGGCCAGTGCCTCGGCCCAACCGTCTTCGGGAATCTCCATGCGGGCCAGAGCCCCACGCCAGCCATGACGCCGGTCGTAGGCGATCAGACCGGCGCGCAAGGCCGACTCGCCGGTCTCCTGGAGCCGCGGGTCCAAGGTCGTGCGCACCGACAGTCCGCCCTGGTAGAGGCCAATCTCGCCATAGACTCCAATCAGTTCGCGGCGCACTTCCTCGGCGAAGTGCGCCGCGTGGGCCACCTCGGTGACGCCGCGCTCGCGGACCACGAGCGGCTCGTTGAGTGCCGCCTCAGCCTCGAAGGGGGTAATCCGCCGGTCCTCCGCCATGCGGCTGATCACCCAATCCCGGCGGGAAATCGCGTCTTCGTAGCGGTTTATCGGGTGATAATTATTAGGAGCCTTAGGTAGGGCCGCCAGATAGGCGGCCTCGGCGATGGTCAGCTCGTCCAACGACTTGTTGAAGTAATTCAGTGCCGCGGCCGCCGCCCCGTAAGAAGCGAATCCCAGGTAGATCTCGTTGAGATAGAGTTCCAGGATCCGGTCCTTGGAGAAGGCGTGCTCGATGCGGAACGCAAGGATCGCTTCCTTGATCTTGCGTTCGAGCGACAGCTCGTTGGTCAGCAAGAAATTCTTGGCGACCTGCTGGGTGATGGTCGAGGCGCCCACCGGCCGCCGGTTTTGCGCCAGATTGATGAGGTTGGTGACAACCGCCCGCATGACCGAGAGAAAATCCACCCCCGGGTGGCTGTAGAAGTTCTTGTCCTCGGCCGACAGAAAGGCATTGATGACGCGCCTGGGCATCGCCTGGATCGGCACGAAGACCCGCCTCTCGATCGCGTATTCGGCCAGCAGGCGCCCGTCGCCCGCGTGAACGCGCGTCACCGTCGGCGGATCGTAGTTGGCGAGCTGCTGATAGTCCGGCAGATCGCGCCCATAATGATAGAAGGCGTAGAGCACACCGCCCGACACCGCCATGGCGCCCAGGATCAGAAGAGCGAACAGGATGGCAAGGAGCTTCAATTCAACCTCGATAGGCCGCAGCCGACCATTCCGGCCATTTTCCGGTGTAGCACGACAATATGGCGTTCCTGTGGCCGATCAGGACCGCCTCGCGCTCTGTTGCCAATCGAAATAGCCGTCGATTGCCCGGATGATCGCCGCACTCAGCTTATGGCGGTATTTATCGGAGCGCAAAAGGCGTTCTTCCTTTTTGTTCGACAGATAGCCAAGTTCGACCAGCACCGAAGGCACCGTCGGCGACTTCAGGACCGCGAAACCCGCCGAACGGTGGGTGTTGCGCAACAGCGGCCCGGCGGTGGCCAACTCCTTGACCAGGATATTGGCGAAGATCTTGGACTGGTTCATGGTCTCACGTTGTGCGAGGTCGATCAAAATCTTGCTGACGACCTCGGTCTGCGCCGAGAGATCGATCCCGGCGATCACGTCGGCCTTGTTTTCCTTGGCCGCCAGCGCGGCCGCCTCGGCGTCCGACGCCTTTTCAGACAGGCTATAGACGGCGGCCCCGCGCAGGCTTTTCTTGCGGTGAGAATTGGCATGCAGCGAAACGAACACGTCGGCTTCCGCCGCCTGTGCGCTGACGACGCGGTCGCGCAGCCGAATAAAGACATCCGAATTGCGGGTCAACTGTACACGGTACCGCCCCGATTTTTCGATCTGGCGTTTCAACTCGCGCGCATAGCTCAGGACCAGCGTCTTCTCGTAGGATCCGGACGCACCGATGGCGCCCGGATCGACCCCACCGTGGCCGGCGTCGAGCATAATGAGCGGCCGGCGATCACCTTCGGGCCGTACGGGCGCCAGGGGAACGGCGGCCTGCTGCACACGCGGCAGGGGCGGATCGGAGACCAGCGCGCCGCGCGGCGCGCTGAAGTAGGCCGCGCGGCTGACCTCGACCAGGTCAACCACCAGCCGGTGGCCTTGGCCGTCGCGCGCCGGAAGAAGGAACAGCCCCTTGAAAGCGACCGGAGCCTTGACATCGAGCACGACCCGGCTGGTCCCAGGCGCAAACAGACCGTATCGCAGGGCCGAGATAAGCCCACCGCTCGACGGCAGGCCATTGGCCCCCAGCTTCCAGTCAAGTGCGGGCAGATCGATGACGACACGAAAGGGATCGGGCAGGGTGAAGACGCGGTAAGTCGGCGCCTCGCTCATCTCCAGGACAAAGCGCGTCTTATCCGGGTGCTCACCGATCCGCGCATCGGTGACGCTCGGCTTGGCGAACGCCGCCGAAGCGGAGGTAAGCAGAAAGATGAGGATCAGGAGCAGGCGCGCCATGAATGACACCGAGTCGGGCGCTTCAACATATAGCAGGTTTCCTTGCTTTAACTACCAGATTTGCACCCCCGACTCCACCTGGCTGCAAACTCTAGCGACAATCGCCGGCGATCTCGACCAAAATCCCATTCGCCCGGCATCGCATAAAAAATGGGCGAGCCAAGACATTGCGCCGCGGACCCGTGCATCTTATGGTACTGGAGTCGCCGCTCGACGCCGCCACTCTCGGCTGCCCCATGGTGAATGGGGGGTGGGATTGGCGGCGGCGCGTGCCGATCTCCGGCAACGGGCCCGATGGCGCCCGGGGTTCGGGGAGCCGGCCGGCTCACGAGCGAACGAATAGCAAGGGCGGGGCGGGCCCCGCCGCGTAATCTGGTTCGATTTCGGCGCCATGCCGAGCGAACTTTGAGCGTCTCGGACGCGTCTCTGCGTCCCGTAACGAAGGCTGAAATGAACACTGACCGGGTCATGCATAGCGACAGCTTCCTCGGGAGCAGCAGCACGACTCGGCTCGCGCCGCGGCCCACCACACGCGTGGGCGTCGCTGAGCGCGCTTGGGAGCTTCCTGTTAATGACAAAACGTATGCTTATAGACTCCAGCCACCTGGACGATACCCGGGTGGTGGTGGTGTCCGGAAATCGGATCGAAGAGTTCGACTACGAAACAACCGCACGGCAACAGCTTAAAGGCAACATCTACCTGGCGAAAATTACGCGGGTCGAGCCCTCTTTGCAGGCCGCGTTCGTCGAATATGGCGGCAATCGCCACGGCTTTCTGCCTTCCAGCGAAATTCATCCGGATTATTACCGAATTCCGATCGCCGACCGCGAGGCGCTGGCCGCCGAGGAGGCCACGCTGCGAGGTAACGGCGTCAGCGACGAAGACGGCAACAGCGACCCCGAAGAGCCGCCCCGCGAGGACGCCGACGAGGTGCCTGCCGCGGCGGCGGAGACAGGCAACGAGGGCGAGCCGGAACCCGAGGAGAGTGGCAATAAGGGCAACGGCGAGGCCGTCGAACAGGTCGAGGTCGAGTCCCGCGTCGACACCCTCGGTGGCGACGAGGTCGACGACGACCGGCGCCGTCGTGCCAGACTGCTGCGCCGCTACAAGATTCAAGAGGTCATAAAGCGGCGCCAGGTGATCCTGGTACAGGTGACGAAAGAAGAACGCGGCACCAAGGGCGCTGCACTGACCACTTACCTGTCGCTGGCGGGCCGCTATTGCGTGCTCATGCCGAACACCGCCCGCGGCGGCGGCATCAGCCGCAAGATCGGCAACGTTACCGACCGCCGGCGTCTCAAGACAATCCTCTCCGATCTGAACATTCCGGATGGCATGGCGGTCATCGTGCGCACCGCCGGCAGCCAGCGCAGCAAGGCGGAGATCAAGCGCGACTATGAATATCTGCTGCGGCTATGGAACGAGATCCGTGAAACGACGCTGCAATCGACGGCGCCCTGCCTGATCTACGAGGAAGCCAATCTCATCAAACGTTCGATCCGCGACCTATACAGCCGCGACATGGACGAGGTCTTGATCGCCGGGGATGACGGCTACAAAGCGGCCAAGGCCTTCATGCGCAGCATCATGCCCAGCCACGCCAAGAACGTGCACCAATACAAGGATCCGAACGTACCGCTGTTTCACCAGTTCGAGGTGGAAGGTCAGCTCGACGCGATGCACAGCCCCGTCGTGCGGCTCAAGTCCGGCGGCTCTATCGTGATCAACTCGACCGAGGCCTTGGTCGCCATCGATGTCAACTCGGGCAGAGCCACGAAGGAGCGCCACATCGAGGAAACGGCGCTCAAGACGAACCTGGAAGCCGCTGAAGAGGTGGCCCGGCAATTGCGCCTGCGCGATTTGGCGGGCCTTATCGTGATTGATTTCATCGACATGGAGGCGTCACGCCGCAACCGCGAGGTCGAACGCAAGCTGAGGGAGGCGATGCGTTCGGACCGGGCGCGCATTCAGCTGGGCCGGATTAGCCCGTTCGGTCTGCTCGAGCTGTCCCGCCAGCGGCTTCGCCCGAGCCTATTCGAAAGCTCGACCGATCTCTGCCCGCGGTGCGGCGGCACCGGCCATGTGCGCTCGGTCGCCTCGAGCGCGCTGGCTGTGCTGCGCAATCTCGAGCAAGAGGGGCTGCGTACCCGCGAGGGCGAGATTCGGGTGAGCGTGCCGACGCCGGTGGCGTTGTACCTTCTGAACCAACTGCGCAGCCGTATGGTCGAGGTCGAGCAGCGCTACGCCTTCCGGGTGCACGTGCAGACGGACGACGAATTGGTCGCCCCCGACTCCCGGCTCGAGCGCCTGACCCCAGGTGTCGCCGGTGACTCCGACGCCAAGCCCGCCGACGATGACACAGGCCGCAAGCGCCGGCGGCGCCGCCGCAAGGGCGAGGAAGAACCAGCGCACGCGGAACCGAGGGCAGCGGATTTGGAACCGGCCGGCGAGCCAAGCGCCGAGGGCGAAGCGATCGTGGCCGCGCCCGATGAGGCCGCTACGCAGCCCGAGGATCGCAAGAAGACGCGGCGCCGGCGCGGCAAGCGCGGCGGGCGGCGGCGGTCCCGGCGGCGAACCGAAACCGCGGACGTCGTCGTCGAGCAGACGCCGGGCGAGGCAACCGCTTCGAACGGCGGGGACGCCGAAGCGCCCGCAGTAGAAACGCCCGCGCTAGCGGCGACCCAAGACATGGCCGCCGGAAACGGCACGGCGGCGGAGGCCGTCCCGGAAACGGCGGAAGCCGTTCCGGAAGCGAAGGACGATTCGGGCGCCGCAGCTCGCCCCGAACGCACGCGCCGCCGCCGCAAAACCCCGGCAAAGGCCGAAGCGGACATGATGAAACCTGACGCCGAAACATCGGCCGAGGCCCCGGAAACCGAGGCGGCCGGGGGTGTAGAAGCCACGGAATCCGTGGCGGCCGCCGGCGAGGCTCAGGCGCCCAAAGCTCGCGCGCGAACTTCCAAGACAGCGGCCAAACGCACGCGAAAAACCGGAACCGCTAAAACCAGGACCCGGACCGCGGGATCGAAAAAAGAGACGCCGGAGCCCGCGACCGAGACGCCGGACGAAGCGGCTGACGGCAAGTCTCAAGGTGACGGCCAGACGCTCTCGGACGACAGCGCGGCGGCGCCACCGCCCCAACCTCGAGAGCTGCCGGCGGCCGCCGCCCCGCCCGAGGCGCCCGCGACTGGCGCCCCGCCCGAGGCACCCGCGGCCGGCGAGGACGACGACCTGCCGAAACGGCGCGGCTGGTGGCAGCGTTGGGCCTGAGTTGCCCAGGCCCGCTCCTTGGATTTAGACCGCCAAGACCCCAACCACCGCGCCGGTCATGCAGGTCGCGAGCGTGCCCGCGACCAGCGACTTGAGCCCCAGGACGACGACTTCCGAACGGCGCTCCGGAACCAGCGTGCCCAGGCCGCCGATCATGATCCCGAGGCTGCCGAAGTTCGCGAAGCCGCACAGCGCGTAGGTGACGATCAAGCGGCTGCGGGCGCTCAGGGCCTCGTCCGGCAAGCGGGAAAGATCCAAGTACGCGATCAATTCGTTGAGCGCCGTCTTGGTGCCTAGCAGCATTCCCGCGGTCACCGCTTCGCTCCAAGGCAGGCCCATGAGCCACGCGACCGGCGCCAGCAGCCAGCCGAAAGCGCGTTGCAGGGTCAGCGAATCGCCCGCCACATCCGGCAAC
Source organism: Kiloniellales bacterium (assembly GCA_036444135.1). Classification (GTDB taxonomy): domain Bacteria; phylum Pseudomonadota; class Alphaproteobacteria; order Kiloniellales; family JAKSDN01; genus JAZFZX01. The sequence continues at coordinate 10,988 of JAZFZX010000094.1, forward strand.
AGGGCCAGCACCAGATTGAGCAGGTGGACCAGCGCGACCAGCACGATCAGCATCGCCACGACATTGATGAGCAGCCGAACGCCGTCCAGCGTGCCCCGTGTGACAGCGTCCATCGCACTGGTCACGCCGCCGAGATATTCATCGGGATCGAGGACCCCTTCCGAGGGCGGGCCCGCGTCCGGCACCATGAGGCGCGCCACGGTGATGGCGGCCGGCGCGCTGATGATCGAAGCCGCCAAAAGGTGGCCCAGGGCGCTCGGCAGGACCGGCCCGAGGATTGCGGCGTAGAGGGCCAGAACGGTCCCCGCGATGGTCGCCATGCCGCAAACCATGACCGTGAACAGCTCACCCCGCGACAGCCGTGCCAGAAACGGCCGGATGAGCAAGGGCGCCTCAATCATGCCCACGAAGACATTGGCCGCGGCGCCCACGCCGACGGCACCGCCGATACCCAGCGACCTCTGCAGCAGCCAGGAGAAGCCGCGTACGATCACCGGCAGCACGCGCCAGTAGAACAGCAGCGACGACAGGGCGCTCATCACCAGAATCAAGGGCAACGCACGAAACGCCAGCACGAAACTGGCGCCGGGCTGGGTCTCTTCGAATGGCAGCGGGCCGCCGCCCAGATAGCCGAAGACGAAGCTGGTGCCGGTCTCGCTGGCCGCCTGCAACGCGCCGACCGCCGCGTTCAGCCAGAGGAACAGATACTGCGAGGCCGGCAGCTTCAGCAACACCACCGCCAAGCCAATCTGCACGGCCAGCCCGACGGCCGCGACCCTGGCATGGCGTTTGAAGGAAACCGCCGTCCGCGCCTCGCTCAAAATCCAGGCGAGCGCGGTGAGGGCGACGAGACCGAGCGCGCTATGCAGCGCCACGGCGCGAACCCCGAGCCGGGCGCACCGTCACCGTTCGCAGGGACCGCCCGCCTGGACCCAGGCCTGAAAACCGCCTTCGAGGTTGGCCAGCTTGGTGAGCCCCATTTCGGCGAGCGAGCGCCCGGCGAGCGCCGAACGCGTCCCGGAACCGCAATAGAGGATGAACCGTTTGCCCGAGGAAAAGGCCGGGTCGTGCATCGGGGCCTGGGGATCGGCGATGAATTCCAGGAAACCGCGGGGCGCGTGAATGGAACCCGCGATGTAACCCTGGGCGCGCTCCTGGCTCTCGCGCACATCGACAAAGACAACATCCTCGTTTCCGACAAGCGAGCGAGCATCGGCAACGGAAACGGTCTCGACCACCGCATCGGCCTCCATCAACAACTGTCGGATACCCTTGGCAAGCATGTCTGCACCCCCGTCCAAATTCGACCCGTCGCCAGCAACCGGCCTGGAACATGTCCTAGAGCGACGGACCCGGCTGGTCTATTGCGTAGCGGCTGAGTTGCTCGGTGAGGTAATCGAAGGCCTCGTCCACAGAATCGGTCCGGAAGAGAAGATCGAGATCCTCGGCGTCAATGGTACCGTATTGCACCAGCGCGTTGAAGTTGATCACATCGGCCCAATAGCGGTTGCCGAACAGAACCATGGGCATGCGCTTGCGGATCTTCTGCGTCTGCACCAGCGTCAGCACCTCGAACAGCTCATCCAACGTGCCGAATCCGCCCGGCATGACGACGACGGCCTTGGCCAGATAGGTGAACCAGAACTTGCGCATGAAGAAGTAATGGAACTCGAACCGCAGCTCCCGCGTGATGTGCGGGTTGTCGAACTCCTCTTCCGGCAACGAGATGGTCAGCCCAACGTTCACGCCCTTGGCCTCCGAGGCGCCGCGGTTTGCCGCCTCCATGATGCCGGGCCCGCCGCCGCTGCAAACCACGAAGCGCCGCCTGCCCTCGCCCAGATTCTTCGACCATTCGGTCAGCCTGTAGGCCAGCTCGCGCGTCGCTTCGAAATAGTGGGACAGTTCGTGGCGCATTTCCGCCGCGGCCAAATCGCCCTCTCCGGCGCGCGCCGCCTCCAGCTCGCGCTCGGCCTGCTCCGGCGAGATGATGCGCGCCGAGCCGAAAAAGACGATGGTGTCTTCGATCTGGTAGTGATCGAACCGGCTTTTGGGCTCCAGATACTCGGAGAGAATGCGCAATGGCCGGGCCGCAACGCTGGCGAGGAAAGACTTGCTGCGGTAGGCCTTTACGGGCTTGCTTCTTGACCGGCTCATATCACTTCCGTTCGCGCGTGGTCTCGGTCTGGGACAATCGGTTCACAGACGCGGGCCGGTTGGATAACGTGGACCCGCGAAGAAACCAGCGAGACCGATCATGTCGGATGCGCGGCAAATGACAAGGGCGTGGCCGCTATGGTTGCTGCCGATTGCCCTACTGGTCTTTTCATCCGTGCAAGGCGCGGCGCAAGAGACCGCCGTTGTCTCGCCCCGCGATATCTTCCACCCGGTTTTTGCCGAGAACGGCATGGTGGCGAGCCAGGAGGCGACGGCAACCCGCATCGGTGTCGACATCCTGAAGCGCGGTGGCAACGCGATCGATGCCGGCGTCGCCGTCGGATTCGCGCTCGCCGTGACCCTGCCGCGGGCCGGCGCCCTGGGCGGCGGCGGATTCATGATGGTGCACCACGCCGAGACCGGCGAGACCGTGGCAATCGACTATCGCGAGATGGCCCCGGCGGCGGCCCACCGCGACATGTATCTGGACGCCGCGGGCGAAGTCGATACCCAATTGGCACGCTATACCCATCACGCCGCGGGCGTACCGGGTGCGGTGGCCGGTCTCGTCCATGTCCTCGACCGCTATGGCACGCTGCCGCTGGCGGAAGTGCTGGCGCCCGCGATCCGCTTGGCGGAGAGGGGGATCTTGGTTACCCAGGACCTGTCGGGTTCCCTCGAATCGCGGCGCGAACGCCTGCAGCGCTGGCCGGCAACCGCGGCGATCTTCTATCACGAGGATGGCCGGCCCTACCGGCCAGGCGAACGGCTCATCCAGGTCGACCTCGCCTGGTCGCTGCGCCAGATCGCGGCACACGGCGCGGATGCGTTTTACAAAGGCGCGATTGCCGAGCGAATTGCGGCGGACATGGCCGCCCACGGCGGACCGATGACCCTTGAGGACCTGGCCGCATACCGGGTCGCCGTGCGCGCGCCGGTGCGCGGCACCTACCGGGGCTACGAGATCGCCTCCATGCCGCCGCCCAGTTCCGGCGGCGTGCACCTGGTGCAGATCCTCAACTTGCTCGAGGACTACCCCCTGGCGTCGCTCGGCCACAACGGGGCCGAGGCCCTGCACCTCATGGCCGAATCCATGAAGCTCGCCTATGCCGACCGCAGCCAGCACCTGGGAGACCCGGACTTCTGGCCCGTGCCGGTCGCGGGCCTCATCTCGAAGGCCTATGCCGAGAGCCTGCGCGCCACCATCGACCCGGCGCGCGCCCGGCCGGCCGCGGAGATCGCCGCCGGCGACCCGATGCCCTACGAAAGCCCCGAGACCACCCACTACTCGGTCATGGACCGCTGGGGCAACGTGGTTTCCAACACCTACACCATCAATTTCGGCTACGGCAGCGGCATCGTGGCCGCGGGAACCGGCATCCTGCTCAACAACGAGATGGACGACTTCTCCGCCAAGCCGGGCGTGCCCAACGCCTATGGCCTGCTCGGCGGTGACGCCAATTCGGTGGCCCCGGCCAAGCGCCCGTTGAGCTCGATGACCCCCACCATCCTGTTCAAGGATGGCAAGCCCCTCCTCGCCACCGGCAGCCCGGGCGGCAGCCGGATCATCACCACGACCCTGCAGATCATCCTCAACGTCGTCGATCACGGCATGAACATCGCCGCTGCCACCGCTGCGCCGCGCGTCCACCACCAATGGCTGCCGGACGAACTGCGCGTCGAGGCGGGGCTCAGCCCCGATACCATCGCCCTCCTCGAATCCAAGGGCCACAAGGTGGTGGTGAAGAACGTCATGGGCAGCACCCAATCGATCCTGCGCGCCGACGAGGGTTTCTACGGCGCCTCCGACCCGCGTCGCCAGGGCGCGCTGACGCTAGGGTTTTAACGGTGCTGGCGTGTGCCGGGACTCCGGAACTGCCTTCAACGGACTCGCGTGACAGGCCGCGACCCTCGCCTCATGCTTCGACCAGCTCAGCATGCGGGCCGTTGCACGGCGGGCGTCTCCCGGCCTCACCCTGAGCCTGTCGAAGGGTGAGCCTGCCGACGAAAGTGTCTGTCGAGGCGTGCGGTGCGCTGCCTCAGGCGCGGTCCAGCTCCTGTCCCCAGTCGGGCACGGGCACCGTCGCACGGCGTGCCCCGGCGGCCGCCGCGGCCACCGGTGGCGCTTGGAACTTTGCATCCTGCTCGGCCGCCGCGCGAATGGCAGTCACCAGCTCGTAGTGGTCCGGCAGGTTGGCAAGCAAGCGC
>JAZFZX010000095.1:0-2253 GCA_036444135.1 Kiloniellales bacterium
GACTTTATTTCCCGCGCGCGGTGGGTGCCGCGGCGGCGTTGTTGGTCGTGGCCGCGTGCACGCCGCTACCGCCCGGCCCGACCTACGATGAATACGTGGCGCGCTGGGTCGATGATACGGAGGTCAGCCTGGTGTCGTCCTGGGGCATTCCGGGGAAGACGCATTCCTTGGAGACCGGCGGGCGCATCGTCGAATATACCAGAAAGCAAGAGGGCGAGGTCGTGTGCGCGACGCGGTTCACGATCGACGAGGCCGGCAAAATCATCAAGTACTGGTATCGCGGCACCAAGTGCCGGGCGCCGAAGGGCACCTAGGACCCGGGGAATTTCACCTAGCGGCTCTAACTTCGGCTCTGGGTCACCTTCAGACCTTCCCAGCCTTGCCCAGAATGTCGGAAGCTGGGGTATAAGCGGACGTCAATTTCGGGCGACTGGACTTCCGAATCTAGCCATTAGCGGCCCTCAGCAACTTGACGCCGAGATAACTCATCGAGCAAGCTCGATCAGCCCGGAATGTTGGGTCGGACCTGGAGCAATCTTGGGGGCAGAATCACGGCTTGGTGGAAGCGGCGGTCTAGTTGAGGCGGGCCGGCGCGATCTGCGCTCACAATCGAGCGCTAGCCCTTGGGCACCGGTCGGATGTGGGGCGAGGCGAAACAAAGAGGGAAAGGAGCGATGCCTGGAAGCTTGACCCTGCAGCCCCTCCCCAACGCCTCCTTCGGTGCGCTTGCGCGCTTCGCAGACGCGGCGGAGGCCTGTGCGGTCGTCGCCGCCGCCGAGGCCACCGGTGAGGACCTGCCGGCAGCCTTAATGCAGGCACGGGGCCTCCTTGTGTTCACCGGGATGCAGGGGATCAGCGAAACGCCGGAGCTACTGTTGCGCCTCAGCCGAATCTTCGGCCCCGAAGTGGAGAACTACCACCACACCCTGACGGACAAGAACAATGTGCACCCGATGGTGCCAGAGATTTACGTGGTCTCCAACATCCCGCCTTCGACCCTGAAGCCGCCTCCGCCGCCCGATCCACCGCGTACCGCCGAGGGCGGGCTGCCGACCCGCTTTCCCCATCGCCGCGGCTGGCACACCGACCAGAGCTTTCGCCGCCCGCCGCCGGACATCTCGCTGTTCTATGCAGACATGCCGGCGCCCCGGAGTCAGGGCCAGACGCTCTATGCCGACGGCTTCGCGGCCTACGCCGCCCTGTCGGACGACCTGAAGGCCCGGATCCAAGGCCTCGAGGGCCTCCACGTGATACCGGGAACCGGACGCTCCGAATATGCGGTGCGGGCAGGCGAGACGCCGCAAGACTTGATGGCGCACCAGCGCGCCCAGCCTCAGCCCGTGGTGCGTCGCCATCCGGTCAGCGGCGAGCCGGCGCTCTATCTCTGCGAGGCCGGGCAGATGGACTGGATCGAGGGCCCTTTCGTTGGCCTGCCGCTGGGACCCGATGGCGAGGGGGCGGCGCTACTCTATCGTCTCATGACACACTTCACCCAACCGGCCTTCACCTACGTCCATGACTGGAACGAAGGCGACCTCGTGATCTACGACAATCGCTGCCTGATCCACTGTGCCACCTGGTACGACGCCGCGCGGTACCGACGGCGCATGTGGCGCACAACGGTGTGGGGCAACCCCGGCTCGGAGTACGCCGGCAAATCACGCAGCTGGATTCCTGCAGGCAAGGTCGAGCAGGCGGCCGACTTTGCAGGTCCGTAGGTCCGGTATCTCGCAGAATGTCAGTCTCAGGACATCTTGCTCCGTTTTGAAGGGAGGTGATCGGCTTGCAAAACCGAGGGCACGGCCGATGATACGGGCGGCGTCGTACCAGGTGGCCCCAATTAGCTAGCGTTGTCTTTACGGCGGCGGCTTGTGTCGGAGCATTTCGGCCCGGGCATCAGGGCAGCGAAATGACCGCTCTGGGTCAAAAGCGGAAGTCCAGCATGAGCTACGGAATGTCCGCTTTTGGGGTGATCGGACAAAATCGCCGCCGACAGATATTGGATTCACAGGCGTACTGGCATCACGACATGACATCCATCCAGTCCTTCCACATAGATATTCCCGACGAAACCCTCGACCGCATCCGCGCGCGCGTCGCCGGCTATCCCTGGCACGAGATGCCCGACGATGGTGGCTGGGAATACGGCACCAACCTCGATTACATGAAGGAGCTCTGTGCCTATTGGGTGGAGGAGTTCGACTGGCGGAAGCAGGAAGCCGCCATCAACCGCTTCTCCCATTTTATTGCCCC
>JAZFZX010000096.1:0-3693 GCA_036444135.1 Kiloniellales bacterium
TGTCCCGCGGAAGCTGGCCGTACGCGTCCGCATGGCGCCCCGACCCTACGGCTTTGGGCTCAATCCGGGCGGCTAGGGCCGCAGATCTCCGATTTATCCGGCGCGCCATAAATTTGGGCTATTCCGGCCCCCGCTCCGCCGACAGGGCTTCCTTGACGGTCTGGCACTTGGTCTCCAGGTGGGCCTTGAGCAGGCGGCCCAGGGCCTGGCCGTCGCGGCGGTCCAGGGCTGCCAGAATATCCTCGTGTTCGGCCACCGCCTGGCTCCAGCGCTCGGCCGACATGCGGCCCTGATAGCGCGAGCGCCGGACGCGGCAGGTCAGCGTCCGGTAGAGGTTGGCCAGCACCGGATTACCGGCGGCGGCCAGCACGCGTTCGTGGATCTGCTGGTTGAGGCGGTAATAGGGCGCCAGTTCGCCGCGCCTGTAATGCAGAACCATCTGGTAGTGGAGCGCCCGGATCTCGGCCAGCGCCGCCTCCGAGATGCGTTCGGCCACCAGTTCGCCGGCCAGCGCCTCCAGCGCGCCCATGACCGGGAACACCGCGTCCACATCCTCGGCGGTCAGCGCCGCCACCCGCGCGCCGCGGTTGGGCAGAAGCTCCAGCAAGCCTTCCGAGGCGAGCACCTTGAGCGCCTCGCGCAAGGGCGTGCGGGAAACCCGGTACCGCTCGCACAGCTCGCGCTCGCGCAACCGGTGGCCGGGCGGCAGGTCGCCCTCGACGATCAGCTCGCGCAGGCGGGAGACCAGCTGATCGGTCAGCGAGCGCCGCTCGATCGGTTGCGCCTCGGGCGCCGTTTCGGTGGCGGTGCCGGGGTCCAGTGTGACATCCGTGGTCATCTCGGTCCTCGTATTCGCAGGTTCAAACGCGATCCGTCATTGCGGCTCTCCAGCCAGCGCACGATCGAGAACGCGGGCCGCGTGCACCGCCGTGCGGCCGGTCCCGTGGGCGATCTGCTGGCGGCAGGAGATACCGTCGGCGACAATCAGACTGTTTGCGTCCGCCGCCCGAACGGCTGGCAACAGGTCGAGCTCGCCCATCTGCATCGAGACCTCGTAGGTCTCGGCGGCGTAACCGAAGGCCCCGGCCATGCCGCAGCAGCTCGACGCAACCGTCCGCACCTCGAGATCGGGCACCAGCGACAGCACCTCCTCGACGGGCGTCAGCGCGCCAAAGGCCTTCTGATGGCAGTGGCCGTGCAGCAACGCCCGGGTTTGGCCGAGGGGCTGGAGATCCCATTCGAGCCGCCCCGCCGTCTGTTCGCGGGACAGGAATTCCTCGAACGACAGGGCCTGTTCGGCCAGCCGCGCGCTGTCTTCGCCGGGCAGCACCGCCATCAGCTCGTCGCGCAGGGTGAAGAGGCAGGCGGGCTCGAGGCCAACGACGGGCAGCCCGCTGGCCACCAAGGGCTTCAGCGCATCCAGGGTGCGGCGCAGCTCCCGCCGGGCTTCGTCGACCAGGCCGACCGACAGATAGGTGCGCCCGCAGCACAGGGGCCGCCCGGCGCCGTCCACCGCCGGCGGCACGATGACCGAATAACCGGCGGCCTTGAGCACCCTGACGGCGGCCCGCAGGTTGTCCGGCTCGAAGGCGCTGTTGAAGGTATCGGCCAGCAGGACGACGCTGCGGCCCTCTACAGAATCGGTGGCGGCAGCCACCTCTCCGGCCGTGAAGCGGTCGCGGCGCCAGGACGGCAGCGGCCGCTTGGCGGAAAATCCCAACAGGCGCTCGCTCAACCACGGCAGGCCCGGCAGCCGGTCGCGCAGATTGAGGAGCGGCGCCAGAGGCGCGGCCCGGGGGGCCAGGCGGGGCAGCGCGGCGGCCAGCCGATCGCGCAGCGGCAGCCCGTGGCGCTTGGCGCGGTGGTGCAGTACCTCGGTCTTCATGCGCGTCATGTCCACGCCGGTCGGGCATTCGCGCCGGCAGGCCTTGCAGCCGACGCAGAGCGCCAGCGTCTCGGCCATGTCCTCGGAGGTCAGCGCCTCGGGACCCAGTTGGCCCGAGAGCGCGAGACGCAAGCTGTTGGCCCGGCCGCGGGTGACGTGCCGCTCGTCCCTGGTCACGCGGTAGGAAGGGCACATGACCCCGGCATCGAACTTGCGGCAGGCGCCGTTGTTGTTGCACATCTCCACCGCGCCGGCGAAGCCGCCCCATTCCGACCAGTCGAGCGCGGTGTCGAGCGGTTCCACCCGATAGTCCGGCTTGAAACGAAACAGCGTGCGGTCGTCCATCTTGGGGGCGCGGACGATCTTTCCCGGGTTGAACAGGCCGGCGGGGTCGAGCGTGTCCTTGATGTCCTCGAAGGCGCGCACCAGGCGTGCGCCGAACATGGCCTCGTGAAACTCCGAGCGCACCAGGCCGTCGCCGTGCTCACCCGAGTGCGAGCCCTTGTATTCGCGCACGATCTCGAAGGTCTCCTCGGCGATCGCGCGCAGCTTCGCCGCCCCCTCGTCATCCTTCAGGTTGAGGATCGGGCGGACGTGCAGGCAGCCAACCGAGGCGTGGGCATACCAGGTACCCACGGTGCCGTGCTTGGCGAAGATCTCGTTCAGGCGCCGGGTATAGTCGGGCAGGTCGTCGAGCCCGACGGCGCAGTCCTCGATGAACGACACGGGTTTGCCGTCGCCCTTCATGGACATCACGATGTTCAGCCCCGCCTTGCGCAGCTCCCAGACGCCCCGTTGCATGGCGGGATCGACGGCCTCCACCACGGCGCCGGGCAGGCCACGGTCGGCCAGCAGCTCACCGAGGCAGCGCAGCTTGTCAATCTGCATGTCCCGGGCGTCGCCGGCGAATTCGACCAGCAGCAGGGCCTCAGGCTGGCCGTGCACGGCCTCGGCGATCGTTGCCTGGTAAAGCGGAATGTCGCGGGCCAGATCGATCAGGGTGCGGTCCACCAGTTCCACCGCCGTGGGGGCCAGCTCGACCACGTGCCGGGTCGCCTCCATGGCCTGATACAAGCTGGGGAAGTGGCAGACCCCCAGGACCGTGTGGGGCGGAATCGGCTGAAGCTCCAGCTCGAGCGCGGTGAAAAAGGCGAGCGTACCTTCCGAACCGACCAGCAGTTGGGCCAGGTTGGGCGCGTCACCCGCCAGCGCGTCGATGTTGTAGCCGCCGACGCGGCGCATCAGCTTGGGAAACCGGGCCGCGGCCTCGGTCGACTCGCGCCGGCCGAGCGCCAGCAGGGACTCGATCAATGGCCCGTGGGCCATCGCCTCGCCGTCACCCCCGTTGCCCGCTGCGAGCGGACCGAAGCTGAGCGGCGTGCCATCGGCCAGCAGGGCCTCGATGGCCCGCACGTTGTCGCGCATCAGGCCATAGCGCAGCGAGCGGGCGCCACAGGAGTTGTTGCCCGCCATGCCGCCCAGGGTGGCGCGGCTGCTGGTCGAGGGATCGACGGGGAAGAGCAGGCCGTGTGGCCGCAGGATGGCGTTGAGCCGGTCGAGCACCAGACCCGGTTGGACCGTGATCCGCAGGCCCTCGGGGTCGAAGTCCAGGACCTGGTCGAGGTGCTTGCTGACATCGACGACCACGGCTTGGCCCACCGTCTGGCCGCATTGCGAGGTGCCGCCGCCGCGCGGCAGGACCGGGACGCCTTCGTCACCCGCGATCTCGATGGTGCGGGCGATGTCCTCGGTCGTGCGCGGCACGACGACGCCGATGGGCTCGATCTGGTAATGCGACGCGTCGGTCG
>JAZFZX010000097.1:0-6119 GCA_036444135.1 Kiloniellales bacterium
CCGCGCGTATCGCGAAAGTCCGTTTGGCGTTCAGGCAATGATGTTCGGCACCAGCTGATTTTCCAGCTGCGAGATCTGATCCTTCAACCTCAATTTGCGCTTCTTCAGCCGCTGTATCTGTAGCTGATCGAAAGCGCCACCGACGGTGATGCGGCTGATTACGTCGTCCAAATCCCGGTGCTCGCTCTGCAGCTGGGCGAGCTTTTTCCGAATCACCTCAATCTGGGCTTCGTCCCTACCTTCCAAATCCCGTCCCAACCTCCCCACGTTCCATTCGCTGGGCTTGGCTATTATACCGCGATGGCGTCGTGCAGGGGAGTCGGCAGACGCCGCCGCCGCGGCGCTTGATTAGGCGCGGTCTTTTGCGGAGACTCCGGGCGGGGGCCGTACGTGTATCACGAAGGCGGCTGGAACGGGCAAAGGCGGCCATGGCGGACAGCAAGCGGATCGGCATCCTGACGAGCGGCGGTGATTGTGCCGGGCTGAACGCGGTCATCCGCGCCGTGGTGCATCGGGCCATCGAAGGCTATGGCTGGGAGGTGGTGGGAATCGCCGAGGGCATCGAAGGTCTGCTGGCCCGGCCGGTCGAGGCGCGCCCGCTTGACCTGTCGCTGTTCAGCGGAACGATGCTGCGCCAGGCCGGGACCCTCCTGGGCACGACGAACAAGGGCGATCCGTTCGACTACCCCTTGCCCGACGGCAGCCGCATCGATCGTTCGGAGGAGGTGATCGACGGCTGGCGCTCGCTGAACCTGGACGCGCTGATCGGCATTGGCGGCGACGGCAGCCTGGCGATCCTCCGGCGGCTGGCGCAACAGGGCGGGATCAATCTGGTGGGGATTCCCAAGACCATCGACAACGATCTTGGCCTGACCGAGGTCTCGGTGGGCTACGCCACGGCGGTCAAGGTGGCCACCGACGCCTTGGACCAGTTGCAGCCCACGGCGGCCAGCCATTCGCGCGTCATGGTCCTCGAGGTCATGGGCCGCGACGCCGGCCACATCGCCCTCAACGCGGGCATCGCGGGGGGCGCCGACATCATCCTCATTCCGGAGATCTCTTACGATATGGCCGTGGTGGCTGCGAAGATCGACGCCCTGAAGGAGCGCGGCCGCAATTTCGCGCTGGTGGTGGTGGCCGAGGCCGTGGCGACCGAGGACGGAACGCCGGTGACCCGGCGCCAGGCAGGCGGTTCGGTCACCTACGGCGGGATCGGTCATTACGTGGGCGAATGCATCGCCGGGCTGACCGGCGCTGAAACCCGGGTCACCGTTCTCGGCCATGTCCAGCGCGGCGGCATGCCGACGACGCGTGACCGGCTGATGGCTTCGGTGTTCGGCGTTCACGCCGTTGACTTGATTGCCCAGGAGCGCTTCGATCGCATGGTTGCCTGGAGCGCGCGGCAGGTGATCGACGTGCCGATCGCCGATGCAATCGCCAGCTATCACGCGGTGGATCCCGACGGACCGCTGGTGCACACGGCCCGGGGCCTCGGCATCTGCATGGGCGACCGCTGAGGCGCCGGGACCGCCCGCGGTGACCGCGTTCCCCGGCAACCCCTTCTGGGATTTTTCGCTGGCGGTCTATGGCCGCCCCGGGGTCTCCGAGGCCTGCCTGAGGTTGCAGGACCGCCACGGGCTCGACGTCAACCTGCTGCTCGTCTGCTGCTGGGCCGGCGCCCAGGGGCGCGGCCTCGATTCCGCCGGGATCGCGCGCTTGGCGGCCGCCGTGGCGGATTGGCACCACGCCGTCGTCCAACCCCTGCGGGGCGTGCGGCGCTGGCTGAAGACCCAGGCGGTGGCTCCTGAGGACCTGGCCGGTGCGCTACGGGCCACGATCAAGGCCAAGGAACTGGAGGCCGAGCGCATCGAGCAGCAGTTGCTGTACGACGCTCTTGGCGAGCCGGCGGCCGATACCGCTAGCCGAGGCGGAGAAGACGCGCTCGCCGCAAAGAACCTGCGTCTCTATCTGGAGGTGTCGGGTCTCGAACCCGACGCGGTGGACACGGCGGCGCTTGCTGCCTTGTTGCAGGGCGCATTTCCCTCGCTCACGGAAGACGCGGCCCTGTCTTTGCTGGCGTGAAGGCGCGATCGGCAAAACTGGGCCAGCGGCAAAACTGCGCCAGCGGCTATTTGGCCTTAGGCCGGCGGACCGAACGCAGATCCTGGCCGCCATCGGCCGCCGGCTCGCCCCAGCGGCGCACCTGTCCGCTGTCGAACTCGAAGAGATCGAGCACGCGGCCGACCGATTGGTCCACCACCTCGTCGAGGCTCTGTGGGCGCGCGTAGAAAGCCGGCACCGGCGGTGCGATGATCGCGCCCATCTCCGAGACCGCCAGCATGTTTCTGAGGTGGCCGCTGTGCAGCGGCGTCTCGCGCACCATCAGCACCAGGCGCCGCCGTTCCTTCAGAATCACGTCGGCGGCGCGGGTGAGCAGCGTCGTGGTGACGCCGCTGGCGATCTCGGCCAGCGAGCGCATGGAACAGGGTGCGACCACCATGCCGGTCGTCTTGAACGAGCCGCTGGAGATGGCCGCGCCCATGTCGCTCGGCGGATACCAGACATCCGCCAGCGCCTGCACCTCGGCGACCTTCATGCTGGTCTCGTAGGCCAGCGTGACCTCGGCCGATTTGCTGATGACGAGGTGGCTCTCGACCGGCAGGCCGCGCAGCGACTCGAGCAGCCTCACGCCGTAAACGATCCCGCTGGCGCCGCTGAGCCCGACGATCAATCGCTGCGGTGTGCTCATGATTCGATCTTGTCCCCAGCGCCTTGTCGGTTCGCTTGGCAAAACGGCGCGTGCAAGGTTACCATATCTCCATAAGGACGAGCTTGAGGAGGACGCAGATGCCGATTCAGGAGCACATCGAAGCTCTGCGAGTCAAACACCTGTCTCTCAAACACGAAATCGATGAAGAAAATCAACGGCCTCACCCCGACGACTTCCGCCTCAACAAACTTAAACGCCAGAAATTGCGAATAAAAGACGAAATAGCGCTGCTGGAAGCTCAGCACTAGCTCGCTTCTGACCTGCAGTGCACCCGGCCGGTCGCCGCAGGCCGCGCCTTGACCGCCTCGAATCTGGTGCCGTGGCGGAACCCTATCCTCTGAACCTTGATCGCCTGCATCGCCGCCCTTTGGCCAAATGCGGTCATTCGAGTCCCGGCCGCCGCGTCCCTTATGAGTGCCCCTCCTAGCCGCCCTTCGCCCCTTCGCGCAGCAGGAACTTCTGGATCTTGCCGGTCGAGGTCTTGGGCAGCGGGCCGAACACGACGCGCGTCGGGCACTTGAAGTGCGCCATGTGGGCGCGGCAGTGGGCGATGAGATCCTCTTCGCGGGCGCTCTCGCCGGCCTTGAGCTCGACGAAGGCGCACGGCGTTTCGCCCCATTTGTCGTGTGGTGCGGCCACCACCGCCACGGCGGCCACCGCCGGGTGACGGTAGATCACGCCTTCCACCTCGATCGACGAGATGTTTTCGCCGCCGGAGATGATGATGTCCTTGGAGCGGTCCTTGAGCTCGATGTATCCGTCCGGGTGTTGCACGCCCAGGTCGCCGGTGTGGAACCAGCCGCCGGCGAAAGCCTGGTCCGTGGCGGCCGGGTCCTTCATATAGCCCTTCATGACGATGTTGCCGCGCATGAAGATCTCGCCCATGGTCGCGCCGTCCCACGGCGCCGGCTCCAGGGTTTCCTGGTCGGCCACCATGAGGCCGTCGAGCACCGCGTAGCGCACGCCCTGACGCGCCTTGATGGTGGCCTGCTGTTCGTCGGGCAGGTCGCTCCATTCCGGATGCCAGGCGCAGACCACGGCGGGGCCATAGACCTCCGTCAGGCCGTAGACGTGGGTCACGTCGAAGCCCGCCTCGGCCATCTGCGCCAGGACAGCCGCCGGCGGCGGCGCGGCCGCCGTCATCATCTTCACCTGATGGCCGAACGCCGCCCGTTCCTGCGGATCGGCGCCGAGGATCATCTGCATGACGATCGGGGCGCCGCAGAGATGGGTGACGCGGTGGGCGGCGATCGCCTGGTAGATGGCCCGGGCCTCGACCCGGCGCAGGCAGACGTGGGTGCCGGCCAGCGCCGTGACGGTCCAGGGGAAGCACCAGCCGTTGCAATGGAACATGGGCAGGGTCCAATGATAGACCGGGTGTGCCGCCAGGGTCCAGGCGAGCACGTTGCCCAGCGCGTTCAGATAGGCCCCCCGGTGGTGATAGAGCACGCCCTTCGGATTGCCGGTGGTGCCAGAGGTGTAGTTGAGGGTGATCGAATCCCACTCGTCTTGCGGCCAGTGGCCGGCGAAGTTGGGGTCGCCTTCCGCGAGAAAGGCTTCATAGTCGATCTCGCCGAGCGCCGGGCCCAGCGACTCGCCACATTCGGCCGCCTCCGGGTCGTCGATGTCGATCACCAGAATGTCACGCTCCAGCGCCGCCAGGGCCGCGCCGATCGTCTCGGCATAGGCCCGGTCCGTAATCAGCGCCTTGGCCTCGCCGTGAGCCAGAACATAGGCGATGGTGGCCGCGTCGAGCCGGACGTTGAGCGCGTTGAGGACCGCGCCGGCCAAGGGCACGCCGAAATGGGCCTCGAACATGGGCGGGGTGTTGGGCGCCATCACGGCCACGGTGTCGCCGGGGCCGATGCCGCGCCCGGCCAGGGCGCCTGCCAGACGGCGGCAGCGTGCGGCCGTCTCGGCCCAGGTGGTGCGCTGCTGGCCGTGGATGACCGCCGTGCGCTCCGGGTAGACCTGGGCCGTGCGCAGCAGAAAATCGAGTGGCGTCAGCGGCGCGTGGTTCGCCTTGTTGCGCGTCAGTTCCGGCAGGTTTCCGGCGCCGGCCGGATCGATCTGAGTCATTGCCACGGCCTCCCGTTTGCTCCAGTTGCTACCGCCATGGCTCATTTTGAGCGCACGGCTGGCGCTTGGCCACCATTGAGGCGCCTGTCGGGCGGATTTACAAAAGCCGCGGGTTTGGCGCATCCTGCGGTCATTGGGGCGCGCTGGGCGACGGATGAGAAGACGTTTCGAAGGGGAGCACGATGGGGCGCTACGACGAAGTTCACGACCGTTCAATATCCGATAAAGCGGGCTTCTGGGGCGAAGTCGCCGAGGCGATCACGTGGGACAAAAAATGGGACCGGGTCCTCGACGAGTCCGGCGCGCCGTTTTACCGCTGGTTCAGCGGCGGCATACTCAACACCTGCTACAACGCGCTCGACCGCCACGTCGAGGCTGGCCGGGGCGAACAAGCGGCCCTCATCTACGACAGCCCCGTCACCGACACGGTGCGGAGCTACAGCTACGCCGAGCTGACCGATCGTGTGGC
This sequence comes from Kiloniellales bacterium, assembly GCA_036444135.1. GTDB lineage: Bacteria > Pseudomonadota > Alphaproteobacteria > Kiloniellales > JAKSDN01 > JAZFZX01. Next base: position 5,319 of record JAZFZX010000097.1, read on the forward strand.
GCGCTTCGCCGGCGCGATGGCCGCCCAGGGCGTTCAGAAGGGTGACCGTGTCATCGTCTACATGCCCATGGTGCCCGAGGCCGCGATCGCCATGCTGGCATGTGCCCGCCTGGGTGCGATTCACTCCGTCGTGTTCGGCGGCTTCGCCGCCAACGAGCTGGCCATACGCATCGACGACTCCAAGCCGAAGATGATCGTTTCGGCCTCTTGCGGCGTCGAGCCGGGTCGCGTCGTCGCCTACAAACCGCTGCTCGACCAGGCCATCGAACTCGCCGAATTCAAGCCCGAGCATTGCATCATTCTGCAGCGGGAGATGGAGCCGGCGCCGCTGCTGCCCGGGCGCGATCTGGATTGGGAGGAGGCGGTCGCGGCGGCGGCGCCCCACGATTGCGTGCCGGTGGCCGCGACCGATCCGCTCTACATCCTCTACACCTCGGGCACCACGGGCCAGCCCAAGGGCGTCGTGCGCGACAACGGCGGCCATGCGGTGGCGCTCGCCTGGACCATGAAGAACATCTACAACGTCGATCCGGGCGAGGTCTATTGGGCGGCCTCCGACGTTGGATGGGTGGTCGGCCACTCGTACATCGTCTACGCGCCCCTGCTGCACGGCTGCACGACGGTGCTCTATGAAGGAAAGCCGGTCGGAACGCCCGATCCGGGCGCTTTCTGGCGGGTGATCTCGCAGCACGGCGTCAGCACCCTGTTCACCGCCCCCACGGCGTTCCGGGCGATCCGGCAGCAGGATCCGGAGGGCGTCTTCATCGGCAAGTACGACCTGAGCGGCTTCCGCACGCTCTA
>JAZFZX010000098.1:0-3578 GCA_036444135.1 Kiloniellales bacterium
CCACCGACTCCGTGGGTGCGGCCAGCTCGATCACGTAGCCGTTCGGATCCCTGAAATAGATCGAATGCGCGAAGCCGTGATCCGAGATGCCGCGGGTTTCGATACCGGCGGCTTTGCCCTTCTCGAACATGTTGTCGAGGGTCTCCGGGTCGACTTCGAGCGCGATGTGCAGGTCGAAGTCGTGCTGTGCCTTGAAGTCGAAGGGCGAGTCGGGCACCTCGAAGAAGGCGAGGAAGGACCCATCGCCGAGCCGGTAGAAACTGTGCAGGACGCTCGTCCGGCGATCGGTCATGGTTTCGGTGATTTCAAAGGCGTCGGCCAGAGGAAGGCCCAGGAAGTCCTCGTAGAAACGGCGCGTTTCCTCGGAATCACGGCAGCGGTAGGCATTGTGGTGCAGGCCTTTGATCATCGCACGTCACCCTCCTCCGGCTCGGCCAATGCGCCGGGAAAAAGGGAGGCCGGACCTTGTTCGACCCCGCCTCCCCCGCGAATTTCCGCCCGCGGCGGCCTCAGATACCGCCCATGCAGAGGTACTTGATCTCCAGGAAGTCGTCGATGCCGTATTTCGAGCCCTCGCGGCCGAAACCCGACTCCTTGACCCCGCCGAACGGCGCGACCTCGGTCGAGATGATGCCGGTGTTGATGCCCACGATGCCGGTCTCCAAGGCCTCGGCCACACGCCACACGCGCCCCAGGTCGCGGGCGTAGAAATAGGCGGCCAGCCCGAATTCGGTGGCGTTCGCCAGCGCGATAGCCTCTTCCTCGGTCTTAAAACGGAACAGCGGCGCCAGCGGTCCGAAGGTCTCCTCCTGGGTCACCGTCATGTCGGTCGTCACTTCGGTCAGCACGGTGGGCTGGAAGAAGGTGCCGCCGCGTTCGTGCCGGGCGCCGCCGATCGCCACCTGGGCGCCTTTGCCGGTGGCGTCGCTCAGGTGCTCCTCGACCTTCTCGAGCGCCGCCTGGTCGATCAACGGGCCCTGGGTCACCCCGTCGTCCAGGCCGTAGCCCACCTTGAGGCCGGCCACCGCCGTGGCCAGTTTGGCCGCGAAGGCGTCGTAGACGCTCTCCTGCACCAGGATGCGGTTGGCACAGACACAGGTCTGCCCCGTATTGCGGAACTTGCTCATCATGGCGCCCTCGACGGCGGCGTCGAGGTCCGCGTCGTCGAACACCAGGAAGGGCGCGTTGCCGCCCAGCTCCAGGCTCACCTTCTTCACCGTGGCGGCGCATTGCTGCATCAGCAGCTTGCCGACCGCGGTCGAGCCGGTGAACGACAGCTTGCGCACCGTCGGGTTCGCGGTGAGCTCGCCGCCGATCTCGCGCGCCGAACCGGTGACGATGTTGAGCACGCCTGCCGGGAAGCCGGCCCGGTCGGCGAGCTCGGCCAACGCATAGGCCGAATAGGGCGTGTAGGTCGCCGGCTTGATCACCACCGGGCAACCGGCCGCCAGCGCCGGCGCGCATTTGCGGGTGATCAGGGCGGTGGGGACGTTCCACGGCGTGATCGCGGCCACCACGCCGATCGGCTGCTTGATCACGATGAGCCGCTTGTCCGGCTGATGCTGCGGGATGGTGTCGCCATAGATACGCTTGGCCTCCTCGGCGAACCACTCCACAAAACTGGCGCCATAGACGATCTCGCCGCGGGATTCGGCCAGCGGCTTGCCCTGCTCCACGGTCATGAGGACCGCCAGGTCCTCCTGGTTCTCGATCATCAGGTCGAACCACTTGCGCAGCACCGCCGCGCGCTCCTTGCCGGTCTTGGTGCGCCAGGCCGGCCAGGCCTTGTCGGCCGCCTCGATGGCGCGGCGGGTCTCGGCGGCGCCCAGCTTGGGTATGGTGCCGATCATCTCGCCCGTCGCCGGGTTGGTGACGTCGATCGTGTCGCCGGAATCGGCGTCGATCCAGGCCCCGTCCACGTAAGCCTGCTGGCGGAACAGCCCCATGTCATTCAGTCGCGGCGCACCACCGCCGCCGACCGCGTGCAGTTCTGCGGTCATAAGATGCGTCCTCCTCCTGTACGGAAACCTCACCTCCTCGGTGGTCTTGCCGCCACTATATAACCTCGCGGTCGGCGAGACAAAAGGCGCGCGGTGAGCGATCCGCCCGCAGCGTACGCTCAGCCGGCCTGCCAGCCCAAGACGGCGATGCCGGTCATCAGAAGGGCGAGGCACGCGACGCCGGCGCCGCCTATTCGACCGTTACGCTCTTGGCTAGGTTGCGCGGCTGGTCGACGTCGGTGCCCTTGCAGACGGCCGTGTGGTAGGCCAGCAGCTGCACGGGAATCGCATAGAGCAGCGGCGCCACGAAGGGATCGACGCGAGGCAGCTCGATGACGTGCGCGGCCTTGTTGCCGAGCCGCGCGGCGCCCTCGGAATCGGAGATGAAGATGACCCGGCCGCCGCGCGCGATCACCTCCTGCACGTTGGAGGCGGTCTTGTCGAACAGCGGGCCGGACGGTGCGCAGACGATCACCGGCACCGTCTCGTCGATCAGCGCGATGGGTCCGTGTTTCATTTCACCTGCCGCGTAACCTTCGGCGTGTATATAGCTGATCTCTTTAAGTTTTAGAGCACCTTCCAAAGCCAGAGGATAGATGCTGCCGCGGCCCAGATAGAGCACGTCGCGGGCTTTGGCCACCTCTTGCGCGATGGCCCGTATCTGGGCGTCGTGGTTGAGCACCTCGGCGGCCCGGGCCGGGACTTCGGTGAGCGCCAGCGAGAGTTCGGCCTCACGCGCCTCGTCGATCGCGCCGCGCGCGCGCGCCGTCGCCATGACCAGGCAGGCGAGCACGGCGAGCTGGGTGGTGAAGGCCTTGGTTGAGGCGACGCCGATCTCGGGCCCGGCCAGGGTGTGCAGAACGGCGTCCGAGGCACGTTCGATCGCGCTCTCCGGAACGTTCACCACCGACAGCAGGTGCTGCCCGGCGTCGCGGGCATAGTGGAGCGCCGCCAGCGTGTCGATGGTCTCGCCCGACTGCGAGATGAAGAGGCTGAGGCCCCCATCCGGCATGGGCGCCTCGCGGTAGCGGAACTCCGAGGCGATATCGACCTCCACCGGCTGATGGGCCACCTGCTCGAACCAGTATTTGGCAACCAGACCGGCGAGGTAGGCGGTGCCGCAGGCGCTGATGGTCACCCGCGGCAGATTGCCGAGATCGAACGGCAGGTCGGGCAGCTCGACCCTGCGCGTCAGCGGATTGAGGTAGGCCTGCAAGGTATCGCCGATGACCGCCGGCTGCTCGAAGATCTCCTTCTCCATGAAGTGGCGGTATTGACCCTTGCCGATCAGCGCACCGGACAGGGCCGTGAGCGTGATCTCGCGCGCGGCCTCCCGGCCCTCGGCATCGCGGATGCGGGCGCCATCGCCGTTGAGCGTCACCCAGTCCCCCTCCTCCAGATAACAGATGCGGTCGGTCAGCGACGCGAGCGCGAGCGCGTCGGAGCCGAGATACATCTCGCCGTCGCCATAGCCGACGGCCAGCGGGCTGCCCTTGCGCGCGCCGATCATCAGGTCGTGGTGCCCGGCGAAGATGATGGCCAGAGCGAATGCGCCCTCCAGCCGGGCCAGCGCGGCGC
>JAZFZX010000099.1:0-3964 GCA_036444135.1 Kiloniellales bacterium
ATGGAAGCCGTCGGATCCTGGCACAACGGCCACAATGCCGGCCCGGAGCCGGCGCGTATCCTGGTGGTCGTCATGGGCGCGGTGGGCCGGGAGATCACGGTAGAGCGGTGAGGCACGGCCATCACAGGCGCACGCCGGGCGCTTTCCGGGGGCCATGCCACCGCTGGCCGGGATACCTATTCCTCTGTGCCGGTTTCATATGTAGCAGTGTCCTCTGGCTCGGCTTGGCCCGCGCCGGGCCATGCCAGCCGCAACCGGATGCCGACTATCGGGTCGATGTCGCGATCGAAATTCCGCCGGTCGGCGTCCATCGCCACCTGAGCCGCAACGAGCTGGGCCATATGACCCCTCACGGGCCGAGCGAACAGGTGCTCGGGATGACCGCCTCGCGCCTGGAGGCCGAGACGTCCACTTATTTCGGCGCCCACGCCGCCGATGGCGGTGTCTGCCTGTGGGTCGATCGCATCCATCTGGCGCTGCGCTACAGCGCGTTGGACATCTACGTTGCCTCGGAATACGCCTCGACCTCCTGCCCTTACAAGGCCATCCTGAGGCACGAGCGCCGGCACGAAGAGGTCGCGCGGCGCCACTTGAACGGCTACATCGAACAGATCCGCAGCGCCCTCAGCTCACTGGCCATCCCGAAGGCGCGCAGCCCCATGTTCGCGGCCTCGCTCGAGGCCGGACAGGCCAAGGTCCAGGCCGTGCTCGAACGCCTGTTGGAACCCATCGCCGAGAAGATCCGCGGCACCATGAAAGAAGCCCAGGCCAAGGTGGACAGCCGCGGCGAGTACCAGCGCGTCCGCAGGCAGTGCAACAACTGGTGAGAACCGCCCCGCGTGGGCGGGCGCCACACGGCCGGATCGCCGGCGATCAATGGAGCTTGCGGATCTCGATCCCCGTGTCCGGCGGTTCGCCGCCGCCGGGCTCGCAGGCGCGGATGGTCTGGGCCCGGTAACCGTCGGGATCGGCGCCCGCGAAGGCCTTGAAGGCGCGGGAGAAGTGGCTGCGACTGGCGAAGCCGGCCCGGGCCGCGACGGTCTTGACCGGCAGGTCCGAGAGGGCGGCGAGCCCGCCTGCTGCGCATAGGACCACACGCCGGTTCTTGACCCGGCGCGGCGCGCGCCCGAAGGTGAAGCGGCCCCTTTCGGGTGGAGTCTTTGATGCACGCGCACGGCCATCACGACCACGGCCCCAATCAAGGGGCGGGTCGCGACCCCAATCACATCCGCGGTCACGCCCGGGCGGGCGATGCGCGCCGCGTGTTCTGGGCTATGTGGCTGATCGGCGGTTTCATGGTCGTGGAGGTCGTCGGCGGCCTGCTGTCGGGCTCGCTGGCCCTGCTCTCCGACGCGGGCCACATGCTGACTGATTTCGCGGCGCTGTTGCTCGCCTGGTTTGCCTTCCGGCTTGCCGACAGGCGGGCCGACATCCGGCGCTCCTACGGCTATCACCGCTTTCAGGTGCTGGCGGCCTTCAGCAACGGGCTGGCGCTGTTCGCGATCGCCGGCTGGATCGTGGTCGAGGCCGCCCGGCGCCTGGCCGACCCGGTGCCGGTGCTGGCTGGGCCCATGCTGGCCGTGGCGGCGCTCGGCCTAGCCGTGAACGTCGCCGCCTTCGTTCTCCTGCACGGCGGCAGCCGGGACAACCTCAACCTGCGTGGCGCTGCGCTGCACGTCATGGGGGACCTGCTGGCCTCGGTGGCCGCCATCGCGGCGGCCGTGGTGATACTCGCGACCGGCTGGACGCCCATCGATCCCCTGCTCTCGGTGCTGGTCGCGCTGCTCATTCTGCGCGCGGCCTGGAAGATGGTTCACAAGGCCGGGCACATCCTGTTGGAAGGGACGCCCGAGAACGTCGATCCGGGCGACCTGCGGGACCGGCTCAAGGCCGCGGTGCCACAGGTGACGGACGTGCACCATGTCCACATCTGGTCGCTGACCGGCGGGCATCCGGTCATAACCCTGCACGCCGTGCTGGGCGACGGCGCAGACCACAACCGGGTGCTGGCGGACCTGCACCGCTCGCTGAAAGCGCAATTCGGCATCTCGCACGCCACCATCCAGCTGGAACGCGGCCACTGTCCCGACGACGCACGTGAGCCCGCGGCTTAAGCCGCCGAACAGCTTCGAATGTTGCCCATCAGGCGCCGCCTGAGGCGGAGCGAATTGACGCCGCCGGCGGCAAGGCCGCGTCAGACCTTGGCCGTCAGGCCGCCGTCCACGACCACCACGCTGCCGGTCATGTAAGACGATGCATCCGAGGCAAGCAGCAGCAAGAGTCCGTCCAATTGGTCCGGCTGTCCAAAGCGCTCCTGCGGAATGCGGCGCCGGACGCGGTCGCCGTCCTCGCCTTCGAGCCAGTCGCGGGTCATGTCCGTCATGAAGGCGCCGGGTGCGATGGCGTTCACCCGGACGCCATGCGATGCTAGATCGACCGCCATCGCCCGGGTCAGGTTGACCAGCCCCGCCTTGGCCGCACAGTAGGCGGGCTCCCCCCTGCACGCCACTAGACCCAGGATCGAAGCCACATTGACGATGCTGCCGCCGTGGCCGTGACGCATCATGTGGTGAGCGGTTTCCTGCGCCATGCGCCAAGCGCCCGTGAGGTTGGTGTCGATAACCGAGGCCCAGTCCGCCTCCTCCATTTCCAAGCTCGGCTCGCGGCCCACGATGCCGGCGTTGTTGACCAGGATCGAGATGGAGCCGAGCTCTCTTTCCGCGGTCTCGACACAGGCCCTGACGCTCTCGGCATCCGTCACGTCCAGCGAGACCGGAATGGCCCGGCCGTCGAACGATTCAATTTGCCGCGCCAGCTCCGTCAGCCGATCGACCCGCCGCGCGCCGAGCGCCACCTTGGCGCCGGCCCGGGCCAGGGTTTGGGCGAACTGATGCCCGAGGCCGCTGGAGGCGCCGGTGACGATGGCAACTTTGCCGGTCAGATCGAAGAGGTCGGTTGCGGTCATACGCTCAGTCTCTCATTTGCGGGTGGCCCAACTCACATTGGCAGGCGCCTGCGATTTCGATCCATCTCGCTACGATTCACGGCAAGTTGTTCGGCGGCCGCGCGATAAACTGCGCTATGGTTTAGGTGCGAGCGTCAAAGGTCAAGATCGCACGCTCGCAAGGGACCCGAGTCAGACACAGGGCCGGCAGCGAGAGGCCACATGCGGCTGGACATTTACTCCGACACGATCTGCCCTTGGTGCTTCATCGGCAAGCGGCGGCTCGACCGCGCCCTTGCCGAGCGTCCGCAGCCCGGCTTGACGATCCACTGGCGCGCCTTCCAGCTCAATCCGGAAATGCCGGCCGAGGGCATGGACCGGCAGCTTTATCTGCAGCTCAAGTTCGGCGGTGCGGAGAACGCCGAGCGGGTGTATGCGCAGGTCCGCAGCGCCGGCAAGGACGAAGAGATCCCCTTCGCTTTCACGGCCATGCAGCGGACGCCGAACACCGTCGATTCTCATAGGTTGATCCGGTTCGCCGTCGGCAAAGGATTGCAGGGCGACGTCGTTGAGGCGCTGTTCGAGGCCTACTTCTTACGCGGCGAGGATATTGGCCAACACGACGTGCTGGCCGCCGCCGCGGCCGGCGCCGGCCTGGATGCCGGCGAGGCCCGCGCTTTTCTCGACAGCGACCTCGAGGAACAGGCGGTGCGCACCGAGGACCAGGAAGCCCGCCACGCAGGCCTGCAAGGCGTCCCTACATTCATCGTCAACGGCCAATACGCCTTGTCAGGCGCTCAAGAGCCGGAGGTCCTGTGCCAGATGTTCGACATCGGGCGCGGCGACGACGCGGCTGGGGGTCCGGCGGAGAGACTCCCGACGGACGAGCCGGGCGAAACCGGACGAAGCGAGGGGGCATGAATCACGGCGATGATCCACCCGGATCGGCCGGCGACACCGCGCCCGTCCGGATTCATGAAAATAGCCCCGGCCTGGGCTTGACGCCCGAGGCCTTCCGCA
>JAZFZX010000100.1:0-3716 GCA_036444135.1 Kiloniellales bacterium
CAGGCTGAGACGGCCGGTGTACTGGTGATGCGCGCGATCCACGACGAAGCCGGCGGCCAATAGCGTGGCCTTCGAGGTGCGGACCCGCAGCCAACGCGGAATGTAGACCTGGGTCACCATCTCACGGTGGTAAAGGTATTCGAGGACCTCCGGGCCCTCGCTTTCGGGCACGCGGAAGGCCAGACCCTCGCACGACCCGCCGCGATCCAGACCGAACACCAGGCCGGGCCGCTTGGGCGTTCCGCGATAGACATGCGAGTAGATGCAGAGCCGCCGGTGGTAACCGAACAACCGCGCCCGGTGAACCTCCGAATGCGGAAAGCCGGGGTTCCAGATCAGCGAACCGTAGCCGAACACCCAAAGGTCCTCGCCGGACGGCAGGCGCAGGAACTTCCGACCCTGTGGTTCGGGCCGGTCGCTATCTGTGACGTCGCCTTGTGCGCGGCGGGCGGGCATGGGGCTCCTCGAGGCCGGTTCGCCAAAGCCGGTGATCTATTACCAACGGTACTTGATACTAGCCCGGCAGGGCTGCGGTTCAAGCAGGCGGGCGGGCCTCGCCGTCGCGGTGCCGGTTTTGCCGGGCGGGGCGGGCGACAGCACCCGCCGGCGGCGCTATCATCCGGCCCGTCATGACACCACGCCGCCTGACCGCCATTCTCGCCGTCGCCCTCGCCGTGGCGGCCGCGGCCCTCTCCGGATACTGGTTCTGGTATGCCGGCCAGATCGAAGACGGCATCGCGCGCTGGGCCGCGGAACAGCGGCAGCGCGGCTATCGCATCGCCTACGGCGGCCCGGTGATCGACGGCTTTCCACTGACCCATGTCGCGCGGCTGGAGGGGCCGATAATCGAGACGCCGAGCGGCTGGCGCTGGCGGGGACCGCCGCTCACCGGACGCATGAAGGTCTGGAGCCCGCAGCGCATCGCCATCTCGTTCGCGGGGCTGCACCGTCTGCAAGGACGGGACATTGGAACCGCCGACGGCGCGGAGATCGAAAGTGCGACGGCCGACGCGGTCGTCTTCGTTCACCCCGATGGCCGCCTGCAGAATGCCGATGCCGAATTCAGCGGCCTCGAGCTGCGGAATTATCTCGACGAACCCCTGCGGGCCGCCGAGCTCCGCGTGCACCTCCAGCCGCTCTACCCGGACCAACCGACCCAGCCCATCCACTTCGCGTTCGATGGAGAGGCGCGGGACATCCGGGTGCCGCCCGCGATCGCACGCCCATTCGACCCGCGCATCGAATATCTGCGCGCGCAGGGGCGCCTGGAGGGCGCCATACCCGATACCGAGCCGCGCCTGGCGTTGACCCTGTGGCGCAACGCCGGCGGCCGGCTAGTGCTCGACCGCCTGGAGCTGGATTGGCCACCGATCACGCTCGAGGCCGCCGGCAGCCTGACCCTGGACGAGGCACTGCGCCCGCTGGGCGATCTGCAGGCGCGCATCGCCGGCCTGCCCGCGCTGTTGGACCGGCTCGCCGCACAGGGCTTGATGACCAAGAACCAGGCCCGAGCCACAAAGCTTGCGGTGCTGGCCTTGGCCGCCGAGCGCGATTCGCAAGGCCGTGCCGTGGTCGAGCTGCCGGTCAGTTTTCGCCAGGGCTATCTGTATCTGGGTCCGCTTCCCCTGGTGCCAGTTTCTCCGGTTCTCTAGGGTCGAAGGTGCCCGCCTGATGCGCCTCGAGCACGCCGGAGCGGATCTCCCGCGTGCGCCGGAACAGGGTTTCAAGCGTCGCGCCCTCGCCCCAGCGGATTGCGCGCTGCAGGGTCGTGATGTCCTCGCTGAAGCGTTGCAGCATTTCGAGCACCGCCTCGCGGTTGCTCAGGAAAATGTCGCGCCACATGATCGGGTCCGAGGCCGCGATACGCGTAAAATCGCGAAACCCGCTGGCCGAGAACTTGACCACTTCGGCCCGTTCGCTGTCTTCCAGGTCGGTCGCCGTGCCGACGATGGTGTAGGCGATCAGGTGCGGCAGGTGCGAGGTGATCGCCATCACCTTGTCGTGGTGGGCCGGCTCCAAGATTTCGATCTTGGCGCCGCAGCCCCGCCACAGGGCGCCGACCCTGTCCACGGCCGCGGGATCGGTTCCCGGCGGCGGCGTGAGGATGCACCAGCGGTCCTCGAACAGTTGCGCAAATCCCGCTTCGGGGCCCGAGTGTTCGGTGCCGGCAATCGGGTGGCCGGGCACGAAATGGACGCCATCGGGAAGCTGCGGGCCGACATCGCGAATGACGGCCTGCTTGACCGAACCGACGTCGGTCACGATCGACCCGGCGGCCAGGCGCGGTCCGATGGCCTGCGCGATCTCCGCGTAGGCGCCCAGCGGCGTGCAGAGCACCACAAGGTCCGCGCCGTCGGCCGCATCGCCGGGGTCGGCAAACATCGATTCAGCCAGGCCCAGCTCCAGGGCCTTGTCACGCGTCGCCTCGCTCCGGGCGCAGCCGACCACGCTTCGGACAAGCCCCTTGGAGGCCACGGCGCGTGCCAGGGACGAACCGATCAGGCCCATGCCGATCAGCGCCATGCGCTCGAACAAAGGCGCGTCGGCTGCGCCGGAACGGTCCGCCGGGCTCATGACAGGAACTCGCGCAAGGCATCGACGACGGCCCGGGTTTCCGCCTCCGTTCCGATCGTCACGCGCAGGCAATCGGGCAGGCCGTAGGCCGCCATGCCGCGCACCAGGATGCCGCGCGCCTCGAGCCAGGACAGCGCCGTGGCGGCGTCGCGGCCGGCATCCCCGGCAAAGCGCAACAGCACGAAATTGCCCGCGCTCGGGCGCGCATCCAGCCCAAGCTCCAGGGTCTGCTCGCGGAACCAGGCAAGCCAGCGGGCGTTGTGTTCGCGCGAACGTTCGCCATGGGCCGAATCCTGGAGCGCCGCCACCCCGGCGGCCTGCGCCGCGGTGGTCACATTGAAGGGGCCGCGCATGCGGTGCAGCACCCCGGCAACCACCGCCGGGCAATAGGCCCAGCCGAGCCGCAGCGCCGCCAGGCCGTGGATCTTGGAGAAGGTCCGGGTCATCACCACACGGTCCGAGGCCTCCACCAATTGCACACCGGCTTCGTAGTCGTTCTGGACCACGTATTCCGCATAGGCCGCATCGACCAGCAGGAGCACATGCCCGGGCAGGCCCTCGGCCAGGCGGCGCAGCTCGCCGGCCGGCAGATAGCTGCCCGTCGGGTTGTTCGGATTGGCGAGGCAAAGGACGCGCGTGCGCAGGCCGGCACGCGCCAGCAGGCCATCGACGTCCGCGCACAGGTCGCGTTCGGGCACGGCCACCGGCGTCGCGCCGGCGGTCAAGGCGGCGATGCGATACATGAGAAAGCCGTGCGCGCTGTACAGAACCTCGTCACCGGGGCCGGCGTAGGCCCGTATCAGCAAGCTGATGAGCTCGTCCGAACCGACCCCGCAGACGATGCGTTCGGCATTAAGCCCGTGGCAGGTGGCGATCGCCTCGCGCAGCTCCACCGCCGACCCGTCGGGATAGTGGTGCAGGTCCGAGGCCACCGCCGCGTAAGCCTCGGCGGCCCGTGGACTTGCGCCCAGGGGATTTTCGTTCGAGGCCAGCCGAATGGGCTCGGCAAACCCGGCCGCAAGCGCCGCGCCGCCGATGTAGGGCTCGACCTCCAGGATCCCCGGCCGGGGCGTGAGCACCATCAGCCCGCCTCCCGCTCCGAATCGGAGACCAATTCCTCGACACTGAACGGCACCGCATAG
>JAZFZX010000101.1:0-6819 GCA_036444135.1 Kiloniellales bacterium
GGTGGCGTCGTGATCGTTTTCGGCTCGGATGGTGACCAGGCCGTCGCTGTCGCGCCGGACCTCGACCGGCGCTTCGAGACCGGCGACGGTGATCTGTCCCTCGATCTGCGGGATCGAACCGCGCAGCCAGAGGTAACCGCCGCCCACGGCCAGAACGAGCAAACCGCCAAGCGCCGCCAGGCCGCCAAGTGTCCAAATCAGCCAGCCGGGCATCGCGCAACCGCTCTCTCAGATGGGTTCCGGGGCGTTCGTGTAGATCCTGCGGCCTCTCCTAGGGAGAGTCTGCTGCACCTGGCACATGGCGCCGTTCCTTCACGCCCTGCTATACCCGATGGCCGGAGTCGCGGCAATCCGCCGGCCGCCACAGAATCGCCGCGCTCATCTGGTAGACCGCCTCCCTTAAGACTACGTTCAGTGCGGGTGGGGAAGATAAGGCGGGGTAGCCGCCGCTGTTTGCGGCTGCCTTCCGCGGGACGGCGGAGCCGGACCCGGTCGGCCCAGAGACCCATCGGGAGCGACGATGGCACAAGTGGACGAGACCTCATTCTTCGAACGGACGCTCTCCAACATGGCGGGCGTCTGGCGGGACGTGGCAGCGAGCGCGGCCCGCAGCGTCGGCCTGTCGCCTGCCGATCGCCGCGCGGCGCGCAGCGAGAAGGCACTCAAGGCGCTGATGACCGAATGCCTGGAGGCCCGCGGCGGCGAGGTCTCGGCGCGCATGCGCGCCGCCGAGCTGGGCAAAAGCTATCTGGAGCTCGACCCGCAGGGTCAGCGGCGGTTTCTGGAAATCCTGGCGCGGGACTTCTCGGTCGACCAGACGGCTGTGGAAGACGCCATCCTGGCCTATCGCGGTGCCGATGCCACGTCCGCGCGGCTGGCCGCGGAGGCGGACCTGCGGGCCACGCTGCAGCCGCCGCACAACAGGCTGCTGACCCAATTCAATGCCCTGCCCGAAGGGGTCAAGTTCCTGGTCGACATGCGCGCCGACTTGCTGGCATACGCCCAGGACGATCCCTATCTGCAGGCGCTCCAGGCCGATTTGCGCGATCTTCTGGTGTCCTGGTTCGACGTGGGATTCCTGGACCTCAGGCGGATCACCTGGGATTCCCCCGCTTCGCTCCTGGAAAAGCTGATTGCCTACGAGGCGGTGCACGAAATCCGCTCCTGGGAGGATCTGCACAACCGGCTCGATTCGGACCGGCGCCTCTATGCCCTGTTTCACCCGCGCATGCCCCACGAGCCGCTGGCCTTCGTCGAGGTGGCGCTGGTGCGCGGCATGGCTGGAAACATTCAAACGCTGCTGGACGAACTGGCGCCACCGGAGGAGGAAACGGACCAGGATACGGCCATCTTTTATTCCATCTCCAATACCCAGAAGGGATTACAGGGCGTCAGCTTCGGTGAATTCCTGATCAAGCGGGTGCTGGGCGAACTGAATCGCGAGCGGCCACAGCTCAAGACCTTCGCCACATTGTCGCCCGCCCCGGGGTTCTGCGACTGGCTGGCCGGTGCGACCGAGGACGAGCTGGCGCCGGCCTTCACGGGGGACGAGCGGACCGGCCTTCATGCCCTGACGGACAGCGGCGACCTGCGCGAGGGTCTAACGCGCCTGCTGGCGCGGCCCGGGTGGCAGGCCGACGAAAGCGCCACCAAGATCTTGAAATCGCCTGCCATGCGGCTGTGCGCCCGCTATCTCATGATCAAGCGCGACGATGGCCGCCCGATCGATTCCGTGGCCCGCTTCCATTTGAAGAACGGCGCGCGCCTCGAGCGGATCAACTGGATGGGCGACGGCTCGCCCAACGGCCTGCGGCGGTCTCTCGGCCTGATGGTCAACTACCGCTATATCCGCGAAGACGTCGAGCGCAATCACGAGGCTTACATGGCAAAAGGCAAGGTCGCGATCAGCAGCGAAATCAAGACCCTCGCCAAGACGATGCGCTAGCGCCAACAGCGTCCGGCGCCGTTGGCATGGCGCCGCCATCCGGTTTCACGCAAACTACCCGGGATTCGCGCAACCGACGCGCCGCGCGGTCGGCTGGCGCGCCGTAACGGAATGGCGGGCGATGCCATGCTCTCGGTCTCCGATCTGACCCGTCCGGGGCTCGACCCCGTGTCCTTCGAGCTGGACGCGGGCGAGTGCCTGGTCGTGCGCGGGCCTTCAGGTGCGGGCAAGACGCTGTTGCTGCGCGCCATCGCGGACCTCGACCTCAACCAGGGCCGGGTCGCGCTCGACGGGCAGGATCGCGATGGCATTCCGGCCCCGCAGTGGCGGCGTTTGGTCACCTATCTGGCGGCCGAGCCCGGGTGGTGGGGCGAACGCGTCGGCGACCATTTCCCGGATTGGGTGGCAGCCCAGCCCTTGGTGGAGGCTCTGGATTTGCCGGGCGATTGCCACGACCTTCCGATCGCGCGGCTGTCCACCGGCGAACGGCAGCGCCTGGCGCTGGTGCGGGTCTTGCTGCTCGACTCCCGGGTGCTGCTGCTCGACGAACCCACCGCCGGCTTGGACCCCGACGCCGCAGCGAAGGTGGAGCGCCTCATCGCGGAGCGTCTGGCCGGCGGGTGCGGCGCCCTTTGGGTGACCCACGACCGCACGCAGGCCGCGCGGCTGGCGCGCCGCTGGTTGGAGCTGGACGGGGGCCAGGTACGAGAGGTGGCGGCGTGACCTACATCGCCCTGGATAATCTGTCCCTGGCCCTGGCGGCGCTGCTCGTGGTGATCAACGGCGCTCTGTCCGTGGCCCTGGAGCTGCGCCTGGAACGCAAGCTGCTGATCGCGACCCTGCGCATGGTCGTCCAGCTGCTGTTGATCGGCCTGGTCCTGGAAACGCTGTTCGCCCTCATTTCGCCGTTGTGGACCGGGCTGGCGGCGCTGGTCATGCTGCTGTTCGCTGGCCGCGAGATCATGGCCCGGCAGGAGCGCCGCCTGGCCGGCTTCTGGTCCTATGGTCTGGGCACCGGATGCATGCTGGTGGCCGCCAGCCTGGTCACGGTCTTCGCGCTCACGGCCCAGGTCAGCCCGGAGCCCTGGTACAACCCGCGCTACGCCCTGCCGCTTCTGGGCATGGTGCTGGGCAATACCATGACCGGGATCAGCCTGGGCCTGCACAGCCTGGTCACGGGTCTGCTGCGCGACCGCGTGGCGGTCGAGACGCGATTGGCGCTGGGGGCGAACCGGCGCGAGGCGTTGCAGACGGTGACCCGCTCGGCGTTGCAGACGGCCATGATGCCGATCATCAATTCGATGGCGGCGACCGGGCTGGTAGCGCTGCCCGGCATGATGACGGGCCAGATCCTGGCGGGTGCGGACCCGGTCGAGGCCGTCAAGTATCAGATCCTGGTGATGTTCCTCATCGCCGGCGGCACCGGTATGGGCGCCACCGCGGCGGTCATGGCGGGCGTCTACCGCCTGACCGATGCCCGACACCGCCTGCGGCTGGACCGCCTGGCGCCGGCCTCACCGCAATAGCGTCGGCCGGCAAACCAGCGGCAGGCGCCGAATTCGGCGAATCCCGCCTTGCCTTACCGGCTGCGCCCGGCTATCGCATTGTCATGTTGGCTGGCGATCCTTACGCTCGCTGGCAGACGGTCCAATGCATAACCGGGAGGTGTCCTATGGCGGTCGCCGTCAGGCGTAGCGAGAACCGGATCTTTCCCGATGTGCCATCGGTCGCCATGGCACTCACGCCCAGTTATCCGGTTTATTGCGTGCGCCCGAAAGTGCTGGAGGAAAACGCGCGCCGCTTTTTGACGGCGTTCCCCGGCACGGTTCTCTATGCCATAAAATGCAACCCGCATCCGCTCATCCTCGATGCGCTCTACCGCGGCGGCATGCGGCATTTCGATACCGCCTCGCTGACGGAGATCGCGCAGATCCGCGAGTCCTACGCGGACTCCACCGCCTATTTCATGCATCCGGTCAAAGGGCGCGCGGTCATCAGGAGCGCTTATCAGATCTTCGGCATCCGCCATTTCGTGATCGATCACGAAAGCGAGCTCGAGAAGGTCCTCGAGGAAACCGGGGGTGCGGACCTGTCGATGATCGTCCGCATCAAGACGCCGCCGGACGAGGGCACGATGTATCATCTGGCCTCGAAGTTCGGCATCGAGCCGAAGGACGCGCCCGATCTGCTCAAGGCGGCGGCCAAGCGAGGCTGCAAGGTCGGCGTGGCCTTCCACGTCGGCTCGCAATGCCAGAACCCGAAGGCCTATCGCGAGGCCCTGGGGCTCGTGGGCGAGGTGGTCGAGGCCGCAGGGATCAATGTGAACTACGTCGATGTCGGCGGCGGCTTCCCGGGCGTCTATCTGGATACCGACGCGCCGCCGATCGAAGACTTCATCGGGCAGATCCGTCTCGGCCTCAAGGACATCAAGCTCAAGCCCGCCGTCGAGGTGATGGCCGAGCCCGGCCGGGTGCTCGTCGCCGACGGCTGCTCGCTGCTCACTCAGATCCAGCTGCGCAAGGGCGACCAGCTCTACATCAACGACGGCATCTACGGCAGCCTGTCGGAGATGGCCCAGTCGAACATCAGGCTGCCGTCGCGCCTCATTCGCCTCAACGAGCAGGCCAGCCAGGAGACCGAGGCCTTCACCCTCAACGGCCCGACCTGCGATTCGCTGGATGTCCTGCCGGTCACTTTCGATCTGCCGGCCGACGCGCGCGAGGGCGACTGGATAGAAATCGACCAGGTCGGTGCCTATTCGAACGCCCTGGCGACCCGCTTCAACGGCTTCCATCCGGAGACCTTCGTCGAGGTCTACGACCCCCCGCCAGGGGCGAGCGAATAGACCGCCGTCCCGACGCCATGGAAAGTTGCCGCCTGCTCGGCCATTCGGCGGGCGGCTTTCACCGCGTCGCCTACGGCCTGTGGCGGCCCCCGGGCCGCACGGCGGACGCAGTGGTTTGCGTACATGGCCTGACGCGCAACGGGCGGGACTTCGACGACTTGGCCGCGGCCTTGGCGGAGGCGGGATGGCTGGTCGCTTGTCCCGACGTGGTCGGCCGCGGCGACAGCGACTGGCTCGCCGATCCGGCCGGCTACATCTATCCCCAATATATTGCGGACTTGACCGCCCTGGTCGCGCGCTTGGGCGTGGACGAGATCGATTGGATCGGCACCTCGATGGGCGGCCTCATCGGCATGATGATGGCCGCCCAGCCCCAGACGCCGATCCGCCGGCTGGTGCTGAACGACATCGGCCCCTTCATCCCCAAGGCGGCGATCGAACGCATCGCGTCTTACGTTGGCAGCGATCCCCGGTTCGCGGACTTGGCCGAGGCAGAGGCCTACCTGCGCCAGATCCACGCGCCGTTCCGGGTTACGGATGAGCAATGGCGGCGGTTGGCCGCGCATAGTGTGCGTCCCGACGATGGCGGGCGCTTGCGACTCCGTTACGATCCCGCGATTGCGGCCGCGTTCGCCGAACCGCCCTTCGAGGACATCGACCTTTGGCCGCTGTGGGACGGGATCGCGGTGCCGACTCTCGTTTTGCGCGGTGCCGAATCCGACCTGCTGCGGCCCGAGACGGCCGCGGAGATGAAAACGCGAGGTCCCAAGGCGGAGGTCATCGAGATTCCCCGCTGCGGCCACGCGCCCATGCTGATGGACGAAGCGCAGATCTCAGCCGTGCGGGACTGGTTGTCTTCTGTCTGAGCCGCGCAGGCCGGGGGCCAGGCCGCTCACCCTCGGGCGGTATTCGATCTCGCGGATCAGCTTGAGGCGCATGGCCTCGGCGAAATCCTCGAAGCCGTCTGCGGCCATGGCGAAGGCCTCGCCGCCGCCGATCACCTCCTCGCGGTAGTAGCTCTCCAGATCCGGCTCGTCGGTGAGGATGGCCAGGCCGTTGATAGAGACGCCGCGGGCCAGCGCATAGGCGCGGGCCTGGCTGGGCGGAACGCTGTAGTAGCGGAACGGGGTCTCGCGCCCGTCGCCGGACACATCGACGACCCGGCGCGGGCTGAGGATCGCGTTGCTCTCGATCAGGTCTACGGCATACATCACGCCGCGGCCGATGCCCGTACCTCCGCCCGCAATGCTGCGCGGGCGGCTCTCGAGGCGCCGCGCGAAGGCTTTCGCGCCCGCTGCATCCTCGATCAGGGTCCACGGCATGGAATGCTTGGGGTAGGCTGATTCCGCCCAAAACACTACGCTGACGGCGATGCGCCCGATGGGTCCGGCGGCGATCGCCTCGATCACCTCCGGATCGCGGAAGGCGGCGGCGATCCCCGACATCTGCAGGCCGTATTCGCTTTCGTCGACGCTGCCGGAGACGTCGACGGCCAGAACCAGTTCCAGGTCGGCCTCGCTTTGTGCGGCGGCCAGGTTCGGCAGAGCTGCGGCAAGATAATAGGCCGCGAGCCAGAACAGAAGCCGCCGCGGCCTCACACGTGCTCGCCGAAGCTGATCCGCCGCGCCTGCGCCATCAGTTTTTGAAACTGGCCGGACGAGACGTGGACGAGACTCTTGTGGTCACCGCCCTCGAAATAGATCTCGGGTTCGCCGTCGAGCGCTTCCTCCACCACCATCTCGAGGCCGTAGGCGTCGCCGACCGGGGGTACGGCGCCCAGCTCGCAGTCGCTGAAGATGTCGCTGACCTCGTCTTCGGTCGCCAGGCCCACCGTGCGGCCCAGGCTTTGCCCCAGCCGCCCCAAGTGGACGTGGTCGTTGGCCGACAGCACCGCCATGACAAAGCCGTGCTCGTGCTTGAGGATGACGGCCTTGGCCAGTTGGCTTCCGGGGATGTGGGCGGTCTGGGCGCTGTGTGTGGCCGTCTCGGTCGGTTCGTGGGTGGAGACCTCGTAATCGATGTTTTGTTG
>JAZFZX010000102.1:0-2194 GCA_036444135.1 Kiloniellales bacterium
TCGTTGTTAAGGCATCGTTGGTCTTGTGATGGCTCTCCCAGAGCGTGTTCATCTTTTTGGTGGACCGGCGAGCGCCCTTTCAGATCCTTGGCGCGCCTATTCGGCTGCCACCGGCTTGACCACCGGCTCCTGAAAGGCCGGAAGCACCTCGTCGATGAACAGCCTGAGGGATTTCTTCTGCTCCGCCATCGGCAACCCGTAGCTGGCACAGTAGCAGAAATAATCGACGCCGAGCGCCTCGTAGGGCTTCAACTTGGCAATCGCTTGGTCGGGCGTTCCGAAAATGAGGTTCTGCAGCAGATTCGCGGACTCGTACTCCGCCTGGTTGGCCAGCAGCGCCGGGTCGGGCTCCTGCGGGAAGCCGTTGACGATGGGCGCCCGCTTGCGGAACAGGTTTTCGAACTGCCGGCCCTGGCGTTGCACCGATTGGATGAAGACGTCGGCCTCCCCTGGCTTTTCATAGATGCCCGTGGCCCGCATGGTCATGAAGCGCGGCCGCGCCACGCCGGGGCTGGCGGCCAGCGCGTCCTCAAAGCGGCTCATGTAGGTCTCGACCTCCGAGAACGGCCGGGTCAGGGCCCAGGTCATGACGCCGTAGCCCTCCTTGACGGCCGCGTTGAAAGTGCCGGGATCGCGCGCGGCGACCCAGATCGGCGGATGCGGCTTTTGCACGGGCTTTGGGCAGGATGTGGCCGCCGGGAACGACCAATATTCGCCGTCGTGCTCGTGATCGCCCTGCCACAACCCCTTCAGCGCCGGAATCATCTCCAGCATCATCGGCACGCCGATATTCTGACTCAGGCCGTTCGCCATGCGGTCGAACTCCCGCTGATAGGCGCCCTTGCCGATGCCGAATTCGAAGCGGCCGCCGGACAGCAGGTCGATCATCCCCACCTCGCCGGCCAGCTTGACGGGGTGCCAGTAAGGCGCCACCGCGACGGCGGTGCCGAGGCGGATCTGCGAGGTATTCGCGGCCCAATGCGCGAGGAGTTGGAAGGGCCCCGGCGCGATGGTCATCTCGATGGCGTGGTGTTCTGCCGCCCAGACGATGTCGAAACCGGCTTCGTCGGCCATTCGCACCATTTCGGTGGTGTGGCTCGCGACCTCGCGCATGTCCACGTCCGGGCTCATACGCTCCATGTTGATGACGAGGTTAAAACGCATGGCTTGCTTCTCCTTGAACGCCCCTCCGGCCTCGCCGGAGCGCCGGTTCGATACCTGTCCTGCGCCCTCGGAAACCCCGACGGGCGTTACCCGAAGCCGCAGTTCGCCAATTTTATGCGGCCCACCGAGGACCGAAGCCGACACAGCCAGTAGATGCCTGTCCCGGAGCCATCCGTAAACTTGAAAAAGAATCGATCTTGCGTAACATTAAGTTCATGCAAAGCCTCCGCGCACGATTGCCGCCCATCAAGAGCCTGGTCGTATTCGAGGCCTCGGCCCGGCATCTCAGCTTCACGCGCGCCGGCCAGGAGCTGCGGGTCAGCCGCGAGGCGGTCAGCCGCCAAATCCGCATCCTGGAAAGCCACCTGGGCGTCAAGCTGTTCGTACGTTTGCATCGCGCTCTGGAACTGACCCAGGCCGGCGAGGCGTTTCACGCGGTCGTTCGGGAAAGCCTCGAAAGCATCGCACGGTCCACCGATACCCTGCAGCGGGCCGGGCAACCCGCCAAGGTCACCGTCACGGCCACCATCGCCATCACCTCATACTGGCTCACGCCGCGGTTGCCGAAGTTTCGCGCCGAGCACCCCGATGCCGAGATTCGCATCGCCGTATCCGACGCGCCCATCGACATGGCGGCGGAAGGCATCGATATCGGTCTGCGCTATGGCGATGGGCGGTGGCCCGGCATCAAATCGGTCCATCTGTTCGACGTGAATTCCTTCCCCGTCTGCTCCCCCGGTTACGTCCAGAACAGCCCGCCCATCGAGGCGCCGGCGGATCTCGTGGATCACACCCTGTTGAACCTGGACGGCACGCCCCATGCCATGGAGGACTGGAACTGGTGGTTGGCGGGATCGGGCGTGCAACCGCCCGCATCGCTTCACATTCTCGGGTTCGACAGCTACGCCAACGTGATCCAGGCCGCGCTCGACGGCCAGGGCATCGCGCTCGGTTTCAGTGGTGTGGTGAGCGGGCTGTTGTCGCGAGGCCAGCTGGTGCGGCCGATGGAGCGCGCACTCAGCAAGGGCTA
>JAZFZX010000103.1:0-9270 GCA_036444135.1 Kiloniellales bacterium
TTCTTCGCCGTCGGCAGCGCGATCGCCAGCGCCATCAGCAATCCGCCCGGCTCCCGCTCCTGCGAGCGCGGCGGCAGTTGCGGCGTCCCGAACCTTGTCGCGGTGGCGCAGTCCACCGAGGGATCGATCGAAAACGTTCGCGCGTTGGCCGCCGGGCAACTGGAATTGGCGCTCGTTCAGGCCGACGTCGCCTATTGGGCGTTCCACGGCACGGGGCCCTTTGCCGAAGCCGGGTCCCGCGGCAACCTCCGGGCCGTCGCCAACCTGTTCCCCGCCGCCGTCCATATCGTGGTGCGACAAGGGCGGGGGATCTTTCGCGTTTCGGACTTGCAGGGGCGGCGGGTTTCTCTGGGGCCGGACGGCTCCGGTACCCCGACCAACGCCCTCGCTATCCTGGCGGCCTACGGGCTTGGCGAGGAGGACATCACGGCGGTTTATCTGGAGTCCGGACAAGCCGCCGACAGCCTGGCAGTCGACGAGATCGACGCCTTCTTCGTGGTTGGCGGCATTCCAGTCGAAGCGGTCGACGATCTCGCCCGGCGGCTGCCCACGCAGCTCATTCCGGTCGACGGATCGCCGCGCGACGAGATCACGAGTTTCTATCCGTTCCTGGCGGAGGCTGAGATCAAGTCCGGCACTTACGAGCGTGTCGCCTATGCGCCGACGGTCGCCGTCGGCACGCAGATGCTGGTTTCCGCGGACACCGAGGAGGACCTGATTTACGCCGTCACTCAGGCGTTATGGCACGAGCGGACCCGGATGCTATTGGAGTCCGGTCATCCCCAGGCGCGGCGAATCCTTCTGGAAAAGGCGCTGGAACGCGTCGCCATCCCGCTGCATCCAGGCGCCGAACGCTATTACCGGGAACAGGGCCTCATTCACTAGAGCACTTTCCGACCAGATTGATTCGATCCGCTCCACCGAAAGCCGGGTGTTTTTGCGCCGTGGCGGCGTTGCGCTTCTTTGCCGACGGCACCGCATCGCCATGCGAAGCGCGCCTGGCCACGACCCAAAATCATCCCGGTCAAATGGTTCAATCCGGTCGGAAAATGCTCTAGAGCGTTGTCCACGCACGTGGCGTCGCGCCGGCGCGGCCCCGGCGGGTCAGCCGAGCGGCTCTTCGGCCGCCCCGCCGAATTGCACCGGTTCCGGAATGGGCTGACCCAACTTTTCGGCTTGTTTGCGCGCCCGCTCCACGGCGGCGTTGAGCTCCCCTTGCGCGCAGAGGCCGAGCAAAACGGGATCGCGCGGCCGGATGTTGGGGCTGTTCCAATGGCTGCGCTCGCGGATCGCCTCGATCGTTGTTTTGGTTGTGCCGATCAACTTGGCGATCTGGGAATCCTTGAGCTCCGGATGATGGCGCAGCAGCCAGGCGATCGCGTCCGGCTTGTCCTGGCGCTTGGCCACGGGCGTATAGCGCGGCCCCTTGGTGCGCTTGGCGGGCTCGGGCAGGTCAAGCTTCAACATTTGCAGGCGCGAGTCCGGGTCCTGCTCGCAGCGCTCGATTTCTTCCCGGGTGAGCTGACTGTTCCCGACGGGATCCAGGCCCTGGATGCCCACCGCCACTTCGCCGTCTGCGATTCCCTGAACCTCCAGGCGGTGCAGCGAGCAGAATTCAGCGATCTGATCGAATGTCAACGTGGTGTTGTCGACCAGCCAAACCGCGGTCGCCTTAGGCATGAGCAGCGTGGGCATGTTACCTCCGTGAATGCGCCGAGCACAGCCGCCGCGTGCGCCACCCGATGCGGCGCGGCTGGTCCCGACGATACCTACTTTGGCTCTATATGCGTTGCTTGTGCAGCAAAGAAAAGGCCTTTTGGGCACGCCCTCAGGTCACCAGAACGATCTTGCCGATGTGGCCGCTCGATTCCATCAAGGCGTGGGCGCCGGCCGCATCATCCAACGGAAAGGTCTTGTGGATCACCGGTTTGATGCCGCCGTCCGCGATCAACGGCCAGACCTTGTCTTCCAGGTTGCGGGCGATCGCGGCCTTGAACGCGACGGGCCGCGGGCGCAGGGTCGAGCCGCCGACGGTGAGGCGCTTGGTCAGCACCGGCAGAAAGTTGACCTCGGCCTTTGAGCCGCCCATGAAGGCGATGAAGCAGAGCCGCCCGTCGGGCGCCAGAAGCGCCAGATTGCGCGGGATGTAGTCGCCGCCCACCATGTCGAGGATGACGTCGACGCCCGTCCCGCCGGTGGCCTCCTTGAGGACCGCGACGAAGTCCTCGTCGCGGTAATTGACCGCCCGTTCGGCCCCCAGCTCCTCGCACGCCCGGCATTTATCCGGGCTGCCTGCGGTGGCGAAAACACGGGCGCCGAACGCGCTTGCCATCTGGATGGCGGTGGTGCCGATCCCCGAGCTGCCGCCGTGCACCAGGAAGCTCTCGCCGGCGGCCAGCCGGCCACGGTCGAAGACGTTGGTCCAGACCGTGAAGAAGGTCTCGGGCAGGCTCGCCGCCTCAACCAGGTTCAAGCCCGCGGGCAGCGGCAGGCACTGCGGCCCGGGCGCGGTGCAGTATTCGGCATAGCCGCCGCCGGCGACGAGCGCCGTCACCTGATCACCCGGGACCCAGCGTTCGGTTTCTTCGCCGACCGCCACCACCTCTCCGGCCACTTCGAGGCCAGGGGTTTCCGGTGCGCCCGGCGGCGGCGGATAGAGGCCTGCGCGCTGCATGGCGTCGGGCCGGTTGACGCCGGCGGCTGCCACCTGAATCAGCACCTCGCCCGGTCCCGGCGACGGAACCGGCAGATTGGCCGGCACCAGCACCTCGGGTCCGCCGGGTTCGCGGATCGCGATGGCGTTCATGGTCTCGGGAAAATCGGCGTTCATCGGGCCTCTCTGGTATCGGAAAAGCGGCGGCGCAGTCCCGCCGGGCGGGACGCTGTTGGTTGGCGTCTGGCCCCCAGTGTCTAGTATGATCGGGGGAGGCTGACAAGATTGCCCCCAACGAGGTTGCTCGCAACGGGATCGTCGACGAGGAGGTTGCCGCTATGGACTTGGAGGATCTGGAGCCGCGCAAGCAACAACCCAAGCCCAAGGACCTGGAATCGATGGGTGTGGAGGAACTGGAGGAATATCTCGCGGAATTGGAAAGCGAGGCCGAGCGGGTGCGGGAGAAAATCGCCGCCAAGAAGGCCTATCTGAGCGGTGCAGACAGCCTGTTCAAGGGTTAACCGCTACCGTCGCGACCGGGGCCTTGCAGCCGGGCGGCGCGGCGAGCCCGCGACCAGATGAACAAGACCCAACCGACGGGTCCCAGCAGGACCACGAAGACCAGCCATCCCACGCGTGGGCCGAGCGGGCACCGCGCGCCGGGCGGCGGCCGCCACGCGCCGGCCCTGGGCGAGAGGGCGACGTGCAATATCGGCAACAAATAGCCGAAGATCAAAACGGCCCAGGCAAGCAGAGTTTCACTCATGCCGGCAGTCTGGCCGATCGGTCGGTGGCGGCCAAGCCCGGAGCCGGTCATGCACCGCAACGATGGAATCTCTTCCGGCCCAAGGGCCGCTGCTAGTACCAGCTCTCCATCCTGAGCCGGCGGCCGTCGCGCGGCGAATCACCGGACACGCGCTGGGCGCGGCCGTTTGGCCGCCCTGTGAACGCGTCCGGCAATTAGATCAAATGTTAACCTTTTTTTAGGATTTTGCCGCCTAGGTTACAGACAGGCGGTTCTCATCCTGATTCGAGGGTGATTCTGAATCGCCCAGCGGATGTCTATCCGTTCCTTGTAACGCCTCCCTGTAAACTTGCCGCCGGTTCGTCCGGCGGCTTTCTTTTTCGGCGCAACTTGAGGAACAACCTGCTCCGAAAGCACGCAATTGTTAGCTATTCATTACTTGACCACGCCGGGTCATCTACTTAGTCTTGCGCCCACGGCAGGTTGACAGGGAGAGGCTTTGAAGAGAGGGAGTAACGCGGTTCAGTCCGCTGGATCGTGAAGCTACCCCGAGCCGTGCGTCGTCAAGGAGCCGTGGGGGCCGCCTTCGGGCGGCCCCGTCTTGTTTGGGGTGCTGCGCTAGGCACGGCCAAGCAGCCGGGGAAAATCCCCGGCCACCCAGCCATAAGGCTTTTCGAAGAGCGGCGTTAGGCCGCCGAACCTTCGATGACCTTGTGCTTCGGCGCGTGGTCGCCGCTGATCTTGATCGTGCGCGGCTTCATGGCCTCGGGGATCTCGCGCACCAGATCGAGCGAAAGCAGCCCGTTGTCGAGGCGCGCGCCCGTGACCGTGATGTGATCGGCCAACTCGAAGCGGCGCTCGAAGGCGCGAGTGGCGATGCCGCGGTAGAGATACTTCACGTTCTTCACCTCGACCTCGGTCTTCTTGCCCTTGATGACGAGGCTGTTCTCCTTGACGGTCACGTCAATGTCTTCTTCGGCGAAACTGGCGACCGCCATGATGATGCGGTAGTCGTCCTCGCCGGTCTTTTCGATGTTGTAGGGCGGATAACCGTCGCCTTGATCCTGGCGGGTCTGCGCGTCGAGCAGATTCATCATCCGGTCGAAACCGATCGTGGCGCGCATGAGGGGGGATAGATCGACAGATCGCATGGCCATATCCTCCTATTGAGCAACATGGTTGAAATGGAAGGCCCACCACATAGGGTCGGGCCCCGCTATGCCATGCCGCCGTTCCGGGCCCTGCTAGGAGGCGCCCCGGCGGCACCATAGATATGGGCCCTGGCTCAAGGGCTTCAAGATGCCGTCGATACGAGGATTTAGGAAGATAGTCCTGGAAGAAATCGGCGCCGGACGGCCCGCCGCGGCGGCAGGACGCGGCCCTATTTCTCCAGACCGAGGCCCTGGAAACGCCTCTTGAACTTCGCCAGCTGACCGCCGGTATCTATCAGGCGATGCACGCCCGTCCAGGCCGGGTGGGTCTTGGGGTCGATGTCGAGGCGCAGGGTATCGCCGGCCGCGCCCCAGGTAGACCGGGTCGTGAACTCGCTGCCGTCGGTGAGAACCACGGTGATTTCGTGGTAGTCGGGATGAATGTCCTTTTTCATGGCGCTTCCGTCCCTTGAGCGGCGGGCTGT
Source organism: Kiloniellales bacterium (assembly GCA_036444135.1). Taxonomy (GTDB): domain Bacteria; phylum Pseudomonadota; class Alphaproteobacteria; order Kiloniellales; family JAKSDN01; genus JAZFZX01. The sequence continues at coordinate 5,035 of JAZFZX010000103.1, forward strand.
ATAGCCGAGCCCCGCAGCTCTGGCAAGTCCGGATCGTCATGACTGACGGCGAACCGGCGTCGGTTGTTCGATCTATTCCTATGGGTTAGGGATAGCCGTCCCTCCGGCGGCCGGCAAAGTGAGTCCGTGCGGCCGGTCGATTGGATCAGGAACCTGCCCGGAGCCCCGCGGCCATGACGCGCGAGCCTTCTCATACCGAGGACAGGGAGTCCGAGGAACGCGCGCGCGGCCGGAACCTGGGCGAGTTGCGATTCCTCTGGCGATTCGTGAGCCCCTATCGGCTGCAGATGGCCGGGGCGCTGCTGGCCTTGGTTGTCGCTGCGCTGACGGTGCTCGCGCTCGGCTTCGGCCTGCGCAAGCTGGTGGACGAGGGATTCGCGGCCGGCAATTCGGACCTGTTCGACCAGGCCGTGCTGGTTTTGCTGGGGGTGGTCCTGGTTCTGGCCGCTTCGAGTTACAGCCGTTTCTATCTGGTGTCCTGGATCGGGGAACGGATGGTCGCCGACCTGCGCGACACCGTGTTCAACCACGTGATCACCTTGTCGCCCGCTTATTATGAGATCACCCGCACCGGGGAGATCATGTCTCGCCTGACCACCGATACGACGCTGCTGCAGGTGGTGGTGGGCACCGCCGTGCCCATCGCGTTGCGCAACTTCCTCATGCTGGCGGGCGGCACCGTGCTGCTGTTCGTCACCAGCGCCAAGTTGACGGGTTTGGTCTTCCTGGTGACCCCGCTGGTCCTGCTGCCCGTCATCTGGTACGGGCGGCGCGTGAAGCGGCTGAGCCGCGCCAGCCAGGATCGGATTGCCGACGTGGGCAGCTACGTGGACGAGACGCTGACCGGCATTCGCACGGTCCAAGCCTTTGGCCACGAGGCGACCGACCGGCGGCGCTTTGCACGCCACGTTGAGGACGCCTTCACCGCGGCGATCGGCCGGGTGCGGGTCCGCGCCATGCTGACCGCGATGGTGATCGCCATGGTGTTCGGCGCGGTTTCGGCCGTGCTGTGGACCGGCGGTCACGATGTGCTGACCGGGCGCATTACGGGCGGAGAGCTTTCAGCCTTCGTCTTCTACGCCGTGGTGGTGGCAGGTTCGGCGGGGGCCTTGAGCGAGGTGATCGGCGATCTGCAGCGCGCCGCCGGGGCCGCCGAGCGGCTGGTCGAACTGCTGCGGACCGAGCCCGACATCATCGCCCCGGCGAATCCAATCCCGCTGCCGGAGCCCCCACGCGGCGCGATCGATTTCGAGAAGGTGATCTTCCATTACCCGTCGCGCCCGGACCATTCGGCGCTCGAGGGGTTCGACCTGAGGATCGAGCCCGGCGAGACGCTCGCCATCGTCGGTCCGTCCGGCGCCGGCAAGACGACCGTTTTCCAGCTTCTCCTTCGCTTCTACGACCCGCAGGCCGGGCGCATCGCCATGGACGGCGTTGACCTGCGCGAGGCCGATCCGGCGGCGCTCCGGGCGCGCATCGGCTTGGTGGCGCAGGAACCGGTGATCTTTTCGGCCGATGCCTGGGAGAACATCCGCTATGGCCGGCCGGAGGCGAGCGATGCAGAGGTGCGCGCCGCCGCAGAAGCCGTCGCGGCGCTCGAGTTCCTGGAATGTCTGCCGCGGGGCTTCGACACCTTTCTCGGCGAGCGCGGGGTGCGGCTATCGGGCGGCCAGCGCCAGCGCATCGCCATCGCCCGGGCCATTCTGCGAAACCCGGCCGTGCTGCTTTTGGACGAGGCGACCAGCGCGCTCGATGCCGAAAGCGAACGCGCCGTCCAACAAGCCCTGGATCGCCTGATGGCGGGCCGCACCACGCTGGTTATCGCGCACCGGCTCGCCACCGTGCAGAAGGCCGGCCGCATCGTGGTGCTGGATGGCGGCCGGGTGGTGGCCAGCGGCCGCCACGACGAATTGATTCAGGCCGGCGGGCTCTATGCCCGCCTGGCGGCCCTGCAGTTCGAGACGGGCGGCAAGGATGCGGCCGGGGCGGCGACCGTCGATACGGCGGCCGGGCCCGCGCAAGGTTGAAGATCCGGGTCGCCGGCTCAGCGCTGGGTCAGCTTGAGCTCGATACGCCGATTGCGGCGAAAGGCGATCTCGTCGTCCCTTGAATCGATGGGTTGGAATTCGCCGAATCCGGTGGCCGCCAACCGTCGGGGCGACAGGCCTTGGAAAATCAAGAACTTGACCACCGAGATCGCGCGCGCCGTCGACAACTCCCAGTTCGAGGGGAACAGCGGCGTCTTGATCGGCCGGGTATCGGTGTGCCCGTCGACCCGCAGAACCCAGTCGATCTCCGGCGGAATTTCCTGGGAGATCTCGATTAGGGTACGGGCCAGATGAGCCATCTGGGCCTTTCCTGCCTCGCCCAGCTCGGCGGAGCCGCTGTCGAACAGGATCTCGGACTGGAACACGAAACGGTCGCCCTCGATGCGGATATCGGGATGATCGCCCAGAACTTCACGCAGCCGGCCGAAGAATTCGGAGCGGTAGCGGGCCAGCTCCTGCACCTTGCTGGCCAGCGCCACGTTGAGACGCTTGCCCAGATCGGCGATCTGCACTTGCTGGTCTTTGTTCTTGGCCTCGGTGGCCTCGAGCACTTCGTTGAGCCGCGCCAGCTGTTCGCGAAGCGAGGCGATCTGCCGGTTCAGCAAGTCCACCTTGCGCTGCGCCTCCTCGGAAAGCTCGGTCTGGGTAGCTGCCGTTTCTTCCGACAGGGATAGCCGGGCACGCAGCCGTTTGAGCCGTTCTTCCTGGTCCTCGCTTTTGGCCACGGCGGCGGCCAGCTTGGCTCTCTGGTCCTCGGTCAACTCGCGCTGTTCGTCCAGCACCTGCTCCGCCGCCAAGAGCTGGGCCGTCACCTCGTCGCGCAGGCTCTTGAGGATGGCGATCTCGGCGATCATCACCTCGATCTTTTCCTTGTCGGCATCGATCGCCTGATAGGCCGCGGCCAGTTCGGCGGCCACCCGCGCGGCTTCCTCCTCGCTTTCGGCGGCCCGCTCGCTCAACGCGGCGAGCTGCGCCGCCAGGCTTATCTTCTCGGCATCGAGTTCGTCCACGCGCCCGCCGAGGCTGTCCCGTTCGGCCATCAGAACCGCGATCTGCGCCACCAGGGACTCGCGTTCCTCGGAGAGATCGAACAGCTGGGAGGACAGGCCCTCCCTGGCGGCCAGGGACGCCTGCAGCTCGGACGACATCTGCGCCACGTTGATGCGCAGCTCGGTATTCGCGGCGCGCTCCAGCGACAGCAGTTCGGCGAGGGTTGAAACCTCCCGGTTGAGCCGCTGCAGCGCCTCGTCACGGCCGGACAGGGCCACGCTCAGGAAATACTGAGCGATCATGAAGACCATCAGGACGAAGATGACCACCAGCAGCAGGGTGGCCAGCGCATCGACGAAACCGGGCCAGATGTTGATCGGCCGCCGCCTGGCCCTGCGCCCGAGCGCATACATGGCTCAGCCCTGCTCGCTTTCCTCGGCGATCGCGGCGATGGTGCGCGCCAGAAGCCGGATTTCGCTGCGAATTTCCTGCACCGCCATGTCGCGGCCCTTGGAGATCTCCTCGACCAGTTGGCCGACGCGCAGATCCAGGTTCCGCAGATGCCCGCGCGAGGCTTCGTCCAGCCCGCCCGCCTTGCCGTCCACCTCCGTGAGGCGCGACAGCAGGGGTTGGATTTGCGAATGGGTTTCGGCCAGGCGCATCAGCACGTCCTGTTCGGTGCGCATATGATCGGTCAGAGTGCCCAGGCGTTCCGCGAGCGCGGTCATGTTGCGGGCCACCGAATGGCGGTCTTCCTCGCCGCGTGCCACCGTGCGCTGCAGGGTGTCCAGGCTGTCGGCTGTCTGTTCCAGCAGGGCCTGTATGTAGGCCGGCACCGATTCCCCGCCCTCGCCGATGAGGCCGCCGGACGACAGGCGGGTGACCGAGGACAGCCATTCCTCGAGCTCGTTGACGAAGCGGTTGTGCGCCTGGCTGGCCTGCAGCTCGAGAAAGCCGAGGACCAATGATCCGGCCAGTCCGAACAGCGACGAGCTGAACGCGGTGCCCATGCCGGACAGGGGTGTGGCCAACCCCCGCTTGAGGTCTTCGAACAGCACCGCCGGATCGGTTGCCGCTCCGCTCAGGCCCGCGATCGTATCGCCTACCGCGTTGACCGTCTCCAGCAGGCCCCAAAAGGTGCCCAGCAGGCCGAGGAAGATCAGCAGACCGATCAGGTAACGAGAGATGTCATGCGATT
>JAZFZX010000104.1:0-2456 GCA_036444135.1 Kiloniellales bacterium
GTCGCGCTGCCGATATGGGGCAGCAGGAAGGCGTTCGATTGCTCGCGATAGCCCGGGTGGATGTTCGGCTCGCTGTTGAAGACGTCCAATCCGATCGCGGCAATTTGACCGGATGTGAGCGCCGCGATCAGGGCCTCGTCGTCGACCAGGGCGCCGCGCGCGGTGTTCACCACGATGGCGTCCGGCGGCAGCAGCGCGAGCCTATCGGCGTTCAGCAGGCCCTGAGACGCCGGTGTCGCCGGGCAATGAAGCGACAATACGTCGCAACAGGGAAGCAGATCCTCCAGCGTTTGGTGATAGATCGCGCCGGCCTCGGTGTCCGGGTCCAGCCGGCGCCGGTTGTGATAGTGGATCTCCATGCCGAAGCCGCGGGCGCGCCGCGCGGTCACTTGGCCCACCCGGCCCATGCCGACCACCCCGAAGCGCTTGCCGGTCACCTGCAGGCCGACCATGAAACTGGGGCTCCAGTCCTTCCAGGTCGCGCTGCGGACCAGCCGCTCGCCCTCCGAGGCCCGCCGCGCGGCGCCGAGCATGAGCAGCATGGCGATCTCGGCGGTGGCGTCGCTCAGCACGTCGGGCGTGTTGGTGACAATGATCCCGCGTTCCTTGGCCGCCTTCAGGTCGACGTGGTCGACGCCGACCGAATAATTGCAGATGGCGCGCACGCTATCGGGCAGGCGGGCGATCACCTCGGCCGACAAATGCTCGGTATGGCACGGGAGGATGGCCTCCGCACCTGCCGTCAGCTCCAGCAGCTCCGCGCGGCTGTAGAGCCGGTCGTCGGGATTGAACCGCGGCTGATAGTCCCGCTCGAGGCGCGCCTCGACCGCCTGCGCCAGCTTGCGGGTCACGAGCACGATGGGCTTGTCGGTCATGATTTCAGCTCCTCGGGCCGTCCTCGGTCCCGGCCTATGGCTTCACGAGGCGGCGCGACCGTCATGGGACAGTCATGGTGCCGCGGCGACGGCGCCTTCGCCGATCAGCGCTTCGATCTCCGCCTCGCCGTAGCCGAATTCCGCCAACACCTCGCGGGTGTGCTCGCCATAGAGCGGCGCGGCGCGGGCAACCGCGCCCGGCGTCTCGGAGAACTTGACCGGCAGGCCCAAGGTCTCGACCTCGCCCAGGCGGCTGTGGGCAACCTTGGTCACCATATCCCGGGCGAGAGTCTGGGGGTCGCGGTGCATGTCGCCGACGCTGAGCACCGGGCCGGCCGGCACCCCCGCGGACTCCAGGCGCGCGAGCCAATCAACCGCCGTGCGGGTCACGAAACGGCGTTCCAGTTCCTCGACCAGAATCGGCAAATTGTCCCGGCGCGCGGCATTGTCGTGGAACCGCGGGTCGTCGGCCAACTCCGGCGCCTCGATCACCCGCGTCAAGCGTTGCCAATTCACCTGGTTGGCGGCGCCGACCGTGATCCAGCCATCGGCGGTGGGAAAGGCCTGATAGGGCGCGTTCAGGGGATGGGCAGAGCCAAGCGGCCCGGGTGATCGGCCGGTGGCGAAGGCGATCGCCGACTGCCAATAGGTGTGGACGATTCCGGCCTCGAACAGCGAGGTATCGATCCGCTGGCCGCGCCCGCTTTGCAGGCGCGCCGCATAGGCCGCTGCAACCCCCATTGCGCCCAGGATGCCCGCCGTGATGTCGGTCACCGGCGCGCCGACCTTGACCGGCGGACGGCCCGCCCCTTCGCCGGTGATCGACATGAGCCCGCTCATGCCCTGGCCGATGAGATCGAAGCCGCCCCGCTCGGCGTAGGGTCCGCTGCGCCCGAAACCGGAGATCTCGCAGTAGATGAGGCCCGGGTTTTCGCGGCTCAGGGTCTCGTAGCCGAGACCCAGGCGCTCCATGGTGCCGCGCCGATAGTTCTCGATCACCACATCGGCGCCTCTCAACAGGCGGCGGGCGACGTCCTTGCCGCCCCTGCTCTTGAGGTCGACCGCGATTCCCCGCTTGTTGCGGTTGACCATCATGAAAGCGGCCGATTCGCCGGCGATGTCGGGGGGCAGGAAGTGCCGTGAATCGTCGCCGGCGGGCACCTTCTCCACCTTGATCACGTCGGCACCCATGTCGGCCAGCATGAGCCCGCAGACCGGCCCCGCCATGATGTGCGCCAGTTCGATGACCTTCAGGCCCCTAAGCGGCCCTTGCCGATCGCCCATGACCGTATCCATCCGTTGCAGGGGGGCCCATCGAAAGGGCGCCGCCCCGTCGCCTCACCGACCCTCGAATTCGGGCGTCTTCTTGTCCAGGAAGGCCCGGTAGCCGATCTGGAAGTCCCTCGTTCCGTAGCACGCATAGCCTTCGTCGAGTTCCGCCTCGCCGAGCGGTGCCGGATCTTCCAGGCGGCGCAGAAACATCTTGTGCCAACGCGCGACCAACGGCGCCCCGCCCGCGATGCGCCGGGCCGTGTCCAGGGCTTCCGCCTCCACCCGGTCGTCGGGAACGACCCGGTTGAC
>JAZFZX010000105.1:0-4408 GCA_036444135.1 Kiloniellales bacterium
AGCAACGCGCCGGTGAACAGAATGCCGATGAAGGCGCTGGGGAACCCCGCGATCACGATCAGCATGGCGTTGCGAAAGACGTGCCCGTAGAGGACCCGGCGCTCGGTCAATCCCTTGGCCCGGGCGGTGACGACGTATTGCTGATTGATCTGATCCAGGAAGGAATTTTTGGTCAGCATGGTCAAACCGGCAAAGCCGCCGATCACCATGGCGAGGATCGGCAGGGCCATGTGCCAGAAGTAATCGAGGATCTTCTCCGGCCAGGACAGTTCGGACCAGTTGCCAGAGACCAGGCCGCTCAACGGGAACCAATCGAGATAACTGCCGCCGGCGAACACCACGAGCAGCAGCACGGCAAACAGAAAATTGGGAATGGCGAAGCCGACGATCACCACGCCGCTGGTCCAGATATCGAAGCGCGATCCGTCGCGTACGGCCTTGACGATTCCCAGCGGAACGGAGATGAGATAGACGAGCAATGTGGTCCAGATGCCCAGCGAGATCGACACCGGCATTTTGTCGATCACCAGGTCGACCACCCGCTCGTCCCTGAAGAAGCTCTCGCCGAAATCGAACATGATGTAGTTGCCCAGCATCATCAGGAAACGCTCGACCGGCGGCTTGTCGAAGCCGTACAGACGCTCGATTTCCTTGATGAACTCAGGATCGAGGCCCTGGGCGCCCCGGTACTTGCTGGCGATCGAGCTTTCGCCCCCGGCCGCGGCGCTGGTGGGCGCTCCGACATCGGTCTCGCCGCCTCCCGACCGCGTAACCCGCTCGGTGATGTCCACGCCCTCGCCGGTAATTTGGCTGATCAACTGTTCCACCGGGCCGCCGGGCGCGGCCTGAATCACGAAGAAGTTGACCACCATGATGCCAAGTAGCGTCGGTACGATCAGCAACAGACGGCGGATAATGTAGGCGAGCATCGGCGCGTCGTGTCCCTAACTTGGTGTGCGGCGAAGGGCGCGGCGGAAAACCAGATAGCCAGCGAGCATCAGGCCCGCCAAGGCCGCGATGGTCAGCGTCAGGCCGGGTGTGCCGCGTGAGTCCGGCCCCGCGGTCTGCTGCTCGCTGGCCCGGCGCTCCTCCAGCGCCGTCTCCTTGGCCGGGTCGATCCACCAGAAATCCAGCGATGTCCCCTGCCGCGGCGGCTTCGGCGGCTGCGCGAATTTATCCCAGTACAGCAGCCGGTCATAGTCCAGGTGCCAGTTCGGAATGACGAAGTGGTGCCAAAGCAGGACCCGGTCGAGCGCCCGCGTCCGGGCGATCAGGGATTCGCGCGTCGGCGCGGAAATGATCAAATCGATCAACTCGTCGATCACCGGATCCTTGATGCCGATCCGATTGCGGCTTCCGTCCAAGTCGGCGGCGCGCGAGCCCCAGAATTCCCGTTGTTCGTTGCCGGGCGATTCGGACTGACCCCAGCCGCTGACAATGACGTCGAAATCGTAGCTGCGGAGCCGGTTGATGTATTGCGCTTGGTCCACCAGACGCACCCTGGCGTCGATGCCGAGCCGATTCAGGTTGCGGACGAACGGCAGGACGACCCGTTCGAAGGCGGGGCTGACCAAGAGGATTTCGAAAGTCATCTGCGTGCCGGTTTCGGTGTCGACGAGCTTGAGGTCGCGGACCTCCCATCCAGCCTCGGCTAGCAGTTCGAAGGCCCGGCGCAGGTTGTCGCGCGGCCAGCCCGATCCGTCGGTTGCCGGAACGCGGTAAGGCTGTGTGAACACCTCGTCCGGCAGGCGCCCGCGGTAACGCTCGAGAATTTCCAGCTCTTCGCCCTCGGGCAGCTCCCTGGAGGCCAATTCCGAATTGTCGAAGAAGCTTTGGGTGCGGGTATACTGCCCGAAAAACAGATTGCGGTTGCTCCACTCGAAATCGAAGGCGTGGGCCAGCGCTCGCCGCACGCGCGGATCCGTGAACACGTCCCGGCGGGTATTCATGACGAAGGCCTGCATGCCGCTCGGCCGTTCGTGCGGGATGCGCGCCATTTTAAGCCAGCCTTCGCGCACCGCCGGCACGTCATAATCGAGCGCCCAGGCCTTGGCTTGGTTCTCGACCCGGAAATCCAGATCGCCGGCTTTGAGCGCGAGGCGGATCACCGTTTCGTCGCGGTAGAATTCGTAGCGAAAGCGGTCGATGTTGTAGCGACCGCGGTTGACCGGCAGATCCCGGCCCCAATAGTCCTCGACGCGCTCGTAGACGACGAAGCGCCCCGGCTCGAACTCGGTGATTCGATACGGCCCGCTGCCCAGCGGCGGCTCCAGCGTCGTCTTCTCGAAGTCCCGGCCCTCCCAGTAGTGCTTTGGCAGGATGGCAAGCTGCCCGGCGATCAGCGGCAGCTCGCGGTTTTCCTCCTCGGCGAAACTGAACCGCACACTGTGTTTGCCGACACGCTCGGCCGAAGCAATGTTCTGATAGTAGTAGCGGTAGAAGGGATGACCCTTTGTCTTGAGGATTTCGAGCGAAAAGATCACGTCCTCCACGGTGACCGGCCGGCCGTCGTGCCAGCGCGCCTCGGGCCGCAGGTGAAAGATGACCCAGGAGCGGTCCTCCGGCCACTCGATGGATTCGGCCAACAGTCCGTATTCTGTGAAGGCCTCGTCGCTGCTGCCGGTCAGCAGGGACTCGTTGAGATAGCCCAGCCCGGCGGCCGAATTACCCTTGGGAATGAACCGATTGAAGGTGTCGAACGTGCCTGAAACGCCGAGCCGGGCCGAACCGCCCTTGGGCGCATCAGGGGTCAGGTAGTCGAAATGGGTGAAGTCCGGACCGTACTTGGGTTCGCCGTGCATGGCGATGGCGTGCCCGCGATGCACCAGGGAGCCAAGCTCCGCCGCCTCGACCTCGGTCTGCGGCACGGCGGGCATGTCCTGGCCGCGGGCCTGGGAAGCCGGAAGGACGGGCAGGAGGAGCCAAATGACGGCGATCGCGGCCGGCTGGAGTCGCATGGGGCACTAGCCAAGAACAAGCGCGGGCGGCTGTAAAGCTGATTTATGACGGCGAGGGACCATAGCAAATACGCGCCGTTCGCCCTGTCACCATTGAGCGAGCAGCTCTCGCACCATCGCATGCAGCCCGGGGTCTCCGGCGGCCAAGACCTGTCCACTGGACTCGAGGTCGAGCGGGGCGCCGCGCCAGTCCGTGATACACCCGCCGGCGCCGGTCACGACCGGAACCAGCGCCAGGTAGTCGTGGGGCGCCATGTCGGTCTCCAGGACCAGATCCGTAAATCCGGACGCGATCAGCCCATAGGCATAACAGTCCCCGTCGTAGACGGTCATGGCGACCTGGCCGCGCAGGCTGTCCAAGGCCGCGAGATCGTCGCCCGCGAAGGTCTCGGGCGCGTTGGCATAAAGCGACGCCTCGGACAAGGCCGCGCGGGGGCGGGTCCGAACCTCCCGTTCACCGCGCGAATCCCGGCCCACCGTCGGCCAACCCGTGGCGCCGAGCCAGCATTCGTCGAGGCCGGGCATGTCGATGACCCCCAAGATCGGACGGCCGCCGCGCAACAGCGCGATCAGCGTGCCGAATTGAGGGTGGCCCGTGGCAAAGCGCTTGGTCCCGTCGATCGGGTCGAGCACCCAGACGTACTCGGCGCCGGGCCGCTCGTCCCCGAACTCCTCGCCGACGATCCCGTGGTCCGGAAAGGCCTCGGTAATCATGGCGCGCAGGGCGCGTTCGGTCTCGCGGTCAGCGGCGGTCACGGGGCTTCGATCGGCCTTTCGATCGATGGCAAAGCCGGTGCGGAAGTAACGGAGGACGACGTCGCGGGCGCATTCGGCGAGCCGGACGCCCGCATGCCGGAGGTCTTCGGGACAGGCTGTTTCTGGATCGCTCATCGTGTTGGCCCTGGATGCGCACTTGCCTCGCCCGCTGGCCTTGGCCAGCCGCCCCGCCCGGATCCGGCGCTCAGCACCTGCTTATTCGGGCAGCGGTGCCGGACTGTCGCTTAAACTGCGTAGATAGGCGATCAGGTTGGCGCGCGCCTCGGGCTTCCTGACGCCGGGGAAGCTCATCTTGGTGCCGGGCGCATAATCCTTCGGCTTGGTCAGGAAGGCATCCAGGTCCTCGTAGGTCCACTGTTGGCCGGACATGCCCTGCAGCGCCTTGGAATATTTGAACTCGGCATCCCCGGCGATCGGCCGATTGACGATGTTCCACAGGTTCGGGCCGAGCTTGTTGGCGCCGCCCTGATCGAAGGTATGGCACGCCTTGCAGGCTCTGGTGCCCTTCTCGCCGGCGGCCGCGTCGGCCGCGGCCAGCAGCGAGCCGACCCCTTGGGCGGCGGGCGTGGCCGCCGCGACGGCTTCGCCCGCGGCCTCTTCGGCGGCACCTTCAGAAGCACCCTCGACGGCTTCTTCGGCGGCGGGTTCAGGCATTGGCGCGGGGCTGTCGCTGA
>JAZFZX010000106.1:0-12764 GCA_036444135.1 Kiloniellales bacterium
CTCGCCGCTGCTCATCGGCATCACCATCGTCGCCTACGGCACCACCGCGCCGGAGCTGCTGGTCAGCGTCGAGGCGCACCTCTCGGGACATTCGGGCTTGGCGGTCGGCAACGTGGTCGGCTCCAACCTCGCCAACATGCTGCTGATTCTCGGCAGCGCCGCGCTGATCTCCCCGCTGGGCTGCGCGCCCGGCGCCGTGCGGCGCAGCGGCACCGTCATGCTGGCCGCCGCCGTTTTGTTCGTGGTACTCGGCTGGTCGGGCACGATCTTCGCATGGCAAGGCGTGCTCATGTTATTGGCGCTCGCCTGCTTCTCGGTCCTGAGCTACCGCTGGGAACGCACCGACAGCAAGCACGGCAACGCCGAGGCCGCCCTGCATGTCGAAGAGGCGGAGGAGATCGAGGAGACCGGCCCCAAGAACCGTGCGGGGGCGATCGTCTGTTTGGTGGCCGGCCTCCTCTGCGTCGTCGCGGGCAGTCATCTCCTGGTCGAGGGCGCGATCGGCCTGGCCCGGACGTTCGGGGTTTCCGAAGAAATCATCGGCCTCACCCTGGTCGCCGTCGGAACCTCGCTGCCCGAGCTGGCGACGGCGGTCGTTTCGGCCTACCGCCGCCATCCGGAGGTGGCCCTCGGCAACGTGATCGGCGCCAACACCTTCAACATTCTCGGCATCATGGGCATCGTGCCGCTGTTCGGGCACTTGCCCATTCCACCGACCATCGCCCAGTTCGACCTTTGGGTCATGCTCGCCATCACGGTCTTCTTCGTGCCTTGGATTCAATGGTGCGGCAGGATCGCGCGGCCCCTTGGCGTGGTCTTTCTGGTGCTTTACGTGGCCTATGTGGCCGCCCAGTATCTCGGCATGTCGGGGATTTCGGCTTCACAGGTCTAAGCAGCGGGCGGGCGCCATGCTCACCGCAGTTGTCATGGCGGGCAGCGGCCTGCTGCTACTGCTCGGCGGCGGCGAGGTGCTGCTGCGCGGGGCGGTGGCGTTGGCTGGGCGGCTCGGTCTCTCGCCGCTGTTGATCGGGCTGACCGTCGTGGCGGCCGGAACCTCCATGCCGGAACTGGTCGTGGTGGTGTCCAGCGGCCTGGCAGGGGCCCCGGACCTGGGCGTCGGCAACGTGGTCGGCTCCAACATCGCCAACATCCTGCTGATCCTCGGCGCCACCGCGGTGTTCTGGCCGGTCGCGACCCGACCGCATCACATCTTGCGCGACGGCGTGGCGGTGTTGACGGCCACGGCGCTGTTCCTGGTATTCGCCTTGATCGGCCCGGTCGGCCGCATCGAGGGTTTGATCATGCTGGCCGTTCTGACGGCCTATATGGTCTTCAGCTACGTGAGCGACCGGCGCGCCCAGGCCGCCGCGCGCAGCGCCGACGCGGAGGCCGAAGACGCGGCGGAGGAAAGCGCTCCGGCGCCGGGGCTGGCTGCCTCCATGCTGCTGGTCGCCGCAGGCGTCGGCGCCCTCGTGGCCGGCTCACAGCTCCTGATCGACGGCGCCGTGGTCATCGCCCGGGCGATCGGCGTCTCGGAAGCGGTGATCGGGCTCACCATGATCGCCCTCGGCACCTCTCTACCGGAACTGACGACGGCGGTGATCGCCGCCCTGCGGCACCATTCGGAAATCGCCCTCGGCAACGTGCTCGGATCCAACATGTTCAACATCTTGGCGATTCTGCCGGCGCTCGCGCTGGTCACTCCGTTCCGGGTAGCGCCGGAAATGTTGCGCTTCGACATCTGGGTGATGGCCGCCGCGGCCCTGATCCTGCTGCCCGTCATGTTCACCGGCTGGCGCATCGGCCGCCGCGAGGGTGCGTTCTTCCTGCTGATCTATGGGCTCTACATCGTCATCAAATACGAGCCGGCGGTCATGGCTGGGTGAGGCCGGTAGCGCGCCGCGTCCCCTTGTGCGCGCCGCGCGGCTTCTGCCATGCTCGCCGGCATGACTATGGCCGAAAACGCCGGACATCCCCCCGACTATCCGCAGGCGGCCCTGGTGACGGGTGCGGCACGGCGCATCGGCCGGGCGATCGCCGCCGATCTGGCCGCGCACGGCTGGGCGGTCGCCGTCCACTACCACCGGTCGCAAAGCGATGCCGATGACCTGGTCCAGGAGATAACCGAGGCGGGCGGGCGGGCCGTGGCGCTGGGCGCCGACCTGTCGCGCGAGGCGGAGACCGGCGCGCTGGTGGGCCGCGCGGTCGAGGCCCTCGGGCCGCTCGGCTGCCTGGTCAACAGCGCCTCGGCCTTCGAGCGCGACGCGGCCGCGACAGCCACCCGCGAGTCCTGGGACGCCCACATGGAGCCGAACCTGCGGGCGCCGCTGGTGCTCATACAGCACTTCGCCGACGCCCTGCCGGACGGCAAGGGTGGCGCGGTCATCAACCTGCTGGACCAGCGGGTCTGGAACCTGACGCCGCACTTCCTCAGCTACACGGTCTCGAAGGCGGCCTTGTGGACGCTCACCCAGACACTCGCGCTCGCGCTCGCGCCGCGCATCCGCGTCAACGGAATCGGACCCGGCCCCGCGCTGCCCAGCGCGCGCCAGTCGCCCGAACAGTTCGCGCGGCAGTGTGCGTCGCTGCCGTTGGGCGCCGGCACGACGCCAGAGGAGATTTGCCGAGCGGTGCAGTTCTTGCTTGCAGCAAGGTCCGTGACCGGGCAGATGATAGCCTTGGATGGAGGGCAACACCTGGGTTGGACGCAGGCCAGCCGCCGCGACAGCCCGGATGAATAGCACAGCCGGCGGGGGAACCGCTGGCCGCGGGGCCGAGAAAGTTGAACGAGCAAGACTCCGAAGCGTCCCGCCCGGCCTCGCTCGCCGAGGTTGATACGGAGGCGGTCGGTCAGTGCATCATCGTGCGCGACCTGTCGCTGTCCTGCCGCATCGGCGTCACCGAGGACGAACGCGCCCGGCGCCAGAGGATCCGCCTGAACCTGGTCCTCGAAGTCGAACCCGATCCGCCGGAGCATGACCGGATCGCCGAGGTCGTCCACTACGGCCACGTCGTGGAGCTGGTGCGCCGGACCTGTCTGCGGGCCGAGGTGCAGTTGCTGGAAACCTTGGCCGAGCAGATCGCCAAGGCGTGCTTCTTCGACGACCGCATCCGGACCGTGAAGGTGCGCATCGAAAAGCTCGACCGCTATGCCGACGTCGGCGGCATCGGAATCGAATTGGAACGCCGCCGCTCGGGTCGAGCCCATGGTGGGCGCACCTGAACCACAGGCACCATGGCTAACGCGTTGCCAGATAGACGATTCCTGGGGTCCACGAAAGAAAGTTGTGCACAGCGGCGCCGCCCGACTGTGGCTTGTCTGTGTCGAGTTGCAACAAATTAGACCTTTCCCATTTGTTAACACTTGACAACTGAAAATACCTTAATAATCAATAAGTTATTGACTTTGCCTTTTTTTTAGGCAATGCTCACAAAAGCTTGAATTCCCTAGGAGAGTGGTCCCTAGGGGTAGAGTTATTCACAGGTTTGTCCACAGATTCCGTGGATAGCTGAAGGCGCGGTCTCCGGCCCGCGTCGGGAACCGGCGTTGACGCAAGCATCACGACGGGCGAGATTGCGGCCATGACGACGCGGCGCGGACGACGCCGACCGGACGATCCCTCGGCGGGCGGCAAGCGATCTGCCATGCCCGCCGAACCCTTCGACAGTCAGATCGCCGATGACGGCCCGGTTCCGGATGCGCGCGAAGGTCGGCAGCTGCCTTCGCTCATCCAGGGTCTGGACGTGCTCGCCGAGGCAATCAAGGTCTTGCCGGCAGGTCCCGGCGTTTATCGCATGGTGAACCGCCGGGGCGAGGCGCTTTACGTTGGCAAGGCGCGGAACCTGAAGAAGCGGGTCACGAGCTACATACAGCTCTCGAAGCTGCCGCGGCGGCTGCAACGCATGGTGGCCGAGACGGTGAAGGTGGAAATCATCGCCACCCACACCGAGGTCGAAGCCCTGTTGCTCGAAAGCAATCTGATCAAGCGTCTGATGCCGCGTTACAACGTGCTGTTGCGGGACGACAAATCCTTTCCCTACATTCTGATTACCGGCGGCCACGACTTCGCCCAGGTGACCAAGCATCGCGGCGCGCATGAACCCAAGGGTGATTATTTCGGCCCCTTCGCCTCGGCCGGCGCCGTCAACCGGACGATCACCGCGCTGGAGAAGGCCTTTCTTCTGCGCTCCTGTTCGGATGCCATCTTCGCCAGCCGCACGCGGCCCTGTCTCATGCATCAGATCAAGCGGTGTTCGGCGCCCTGCGTCGGGCATATATCGCGCGAGGCCTATCAAGACCTGGTGGATCAGGCGCGCGCTTTCCTGACTGGCCGTTCGCACGACATTCAGCAACAACTGAGCGAAGACATGCGCGTGGCCGCCGAGCGGCTCGACTTCGAGGCAGCCACCGTCTACCGCGACCGCATCCGGGCGCTGACACAGGTTCAGGCGCGCCAGGACGTGAACGTCGAGGGCATCGATGATGCGGACGTCATCGCGGCCCATCAGGAGGCCGGCCAGACCTGCGTCCAGGTGTTCTTCTACCGGGCCGGCCGCAACTACGGTAACCGCGCCTATTTCCCTTCGCACGATCGAAAGCTGGAGGTGGTTCACGTCCTGTCCGCCTTGGTGGCGCAATTCTATGACAACAAGCCGGCGCCGCGCCTGGTCCTGCTAAGCCACCGGCTGGAAGAACAGGGCCTGCTGGCCGAGGCGCTGACCCAGCGCGAAGGCCGCAAGGTGAAGCTGTCGGCACCGCAGCGGGGTGACAAGCGCAAGCTGGTCGAAAGCGCCCTGCTCAACGCCCGCGAGGCCCTGGCCCGCCGCCTGGCGGAAAGCGGCAGCCAGCGCCGCCTGTTCGAACGCCTGGCGGAGACCCTCCGGCTCGACGCTCCGCCCGCCCGCATCGAGGTTTACGACAACAGTCATTTCCAGGGCACGAACGCCTATGGAGCCATGATCGCGGCCGGGCCGGAAGGCTTCATCAAGACCGGCTACCGAAAGTTCCGCATCAAGGGCGCGCGCACCGCTGCTGCCGGGCAATCTGCAAGCGGGCAATCCGGGAAGGCAGATGCGGCCGACCGTTTCGCGGCCGGCGACGACTACGCCATGATGCGCGAGGTTCTGACGCGCCGTTTCACGCGCATCATCAAGGAGGATCCGGAACGCGAGAGCGGCCAATGGCCCGATCTCATTCTGATCGACGGCGGCAGCGGCCAGCTGAACGTGGCGCGCGAGGTCATGGCCGACCTGGGCCTGGAGGATCTGGTGGTAGCGGCCATTGCCAAAGGCCCGGAGCGCAACGCCGGCCGCGAGCGCATTCATCTGCCGGAACGCGATCCCCTTCTGCTCGGCCCGCGCGATCCCTTGCTCTATTTCCTACAGCGGCTGCGCGACGAGGCGCACCGCTTCGCCATCGGCAGCCACCGCAGCGCCCGCACGAAGAGCCGTCTGCACTCGAGTCTCGACGAGGTCGCCGGTATCGGAGCAAAGCGGAAGCGCGCCCTGCTTCACCGTTTCGGTTCGGCCCGTGCGGTGGGTCGTGCCGGACTGGCCGACCTGGAGGCGGTCGACGGCATCAGCCGCGTGGTCGCCCGGCGCATCTACGACCATTTCCACGGCGGGGCCTAAGCGCCGCCTGGCGATCTTTTGAATGGCAGATCGTGCGGCTGTGGTAAAAGGGAACGCGCCCGCGGCAGAGTCCCTGCCCGTCGCTCAGTGAGGCGAACATCCCCGACGATGCTGACCAGCCTGCCAAACCTTCTGACCCTTTACCGCATCGCGATCATTCCGGTGCTTCTGGTCGTTCTCTATATCGACACCGGCTGGGCCCGCTGGCTCGCGCTGGCGCTCTACACCAGCGCCTGCGTCACCGACTTTTTCGACGGCTATCTGGCACGCAACCGTGGCCAGGTCTCCTCGCTCGGCCGCTTTCTCGACCCCGTAGCGGACAAGCTGCTGGTGGCGTCCGTCATCCTCCTGCTGGTGGCGGTGGACGGGGTGGCGGACCTGACCATCCTGCCGGCGCTCGTCATTCTCTGCCGGGAGCTCTTGGTCTCCGGTCTGCGGGAATACCTGGCGGAGATTCAGGTGCCGCTACCGGTGAGCCAGCTCTCCAAATGGAAGACCGTGATTCAAATGGTGGCGCTCGGCTTTCTCATCGTCCGCGACGCTGGCCCGGCCTTCCTGCCGGTCCTGGCGATTGGCCAGGTCGGCATCTGGCTGGCGGCGGTGCTGACCCTCGTGACCGGCTACGATTACCTGTCGCGGGGCCTGAAACACATGATGGCGCCCTAGCGGCGCGGGTACCCGGTCATACGGGGGCGGTGGTTCCAGCGGTTGACTTTGCTATCCTGGCTGCCCTTCTAATCGTGGGGGCCTGAGCCGGGCCCGAGGCGAGGAATGACCCGGAACGCCATGAAAGTATTCGGATTGGCAGGTTGGAGCGGCAGCGGCAAGACCACTCTCGTGGTCAAGCTGATCCCGGCTTTTCGCGCGCACGGCCTCGCGGTCTCGACCGTCAAGCATGCCCACCACGGCTTCGAGGTGGACCAACCGGGCAAGGATTCCTACGAGCACCGTAACGCCGGGGCCACCGAGGTTCTGGTGACCTCGGCCGAGCGGTGGGCCTTGATGGGCGAGCTGCGCGGGGACCCGGAGCCGAGCATGGCGGAGATCGTCGCGCGCATGAGCCCGGTGGACCTCGTCCTGGTCGAAGGCTTCAAGCGCGAATCGCACGACAAGCTGGAGGTGTTTCGCGCAATCCGCAACCGTCGTCCTCTGTGCCACAAGGACCCGCACATCGTGGCGATCGCCAGCGACGACCTACGGTGCCAGGCGCTTGCGGAGGTCGATCTGCCGTGCCTGAACCTGGACGATGCGGGCGGCATCGCCGATTTCATCATCGCGCACTGCGGGCTCGGTCCCTCGGCGCGCGGGGTCGGGTAAGGATGGCGCAATTGAGCGAAGACTGTTTCGCCCACGGCGGGCCATTGATGACCACCGCCGAGGCGCTGGCGCTGCTCGCCGAGACGGTGACGCCCGTGAGCGAGGCGGAAACGGTGGCGCTGAGCGGCGCGCTGGGCCGCATCCTGGCCGAGGACGTCGTCGCCCCCCACGACGTGCCGCCGCACGATAACTCGGCGGTGGACGGTTACGCGGTCCATTTCGACGACCTCGACGGCGGTGGGGAAACCCGCCTGCCGGTACGCGGCCGTGCCACCGCCGGGCATCCCCTGGACCGGCCGGCCGAACGCGGCGAGGCCGTGCGAATCTTCACCGGGGCGCTGATGCCAGCCGGGCCCGATACCGTCATGATGCAGGAGGACTGCCGTCTCGATGGCGACCAGGTGGTGATCCCACCCGGCATCCGCCGCGGGGCAAACCGGCGTACCCGCGGCGAGGACCTCCGGGCCGCCAGCGTGGCGCTGCGCCGCGGCCAGCGACTGCGCCCCCAGGACCTAGGCCAGGCCGCCGCCTGCGGATGGGATTCGCTCGCCGTCTCGGCCCCCTTGCGGGTCGCGCTTTTTTCGACCGGCGACGAGCTGCGCGAACCGGGCGCGGCGCTCGATCCCGGCTGCATATACGACTCCAACCGCTACGCCATCACCGGCCTGCTCCAGGGACTCGGCTGCCAGGTCGATGACCTTGGTATCCTCGTGGACGACTTGGACGCCATCCGCGACGCCTTGGAGGAGGCCGCGCGCAGCCACGACCTGATCGTCACCTCCGGCGGTGTCTCGGTCGGCGAGGAGGACCACGTCAAGCAGGCGGTCGAAAGCCTGGGCCGGCTCCATCTGTGGCGCCTGGCCATCAAGCCGGGCCGGCCGATTGCGCTGGGCCAGGTGGGCCGCGTGCCGCTGGTCGGTTTGCCCGGCAATCCGGTGGCGGTGGTGGTCACCTTCGTCACCATCGTGCGGCCCATGATCCTGCGCCTCATGGGCGGAACCGATCTCACGCCACACCTGTTCCGGGTTCGGGCGGGTTTCGACCACAAGAAGAAAAAGAACCGGCGTGAATGGGTGCGGGCCCGTCTGGAAAGCGACGGCGACGGCGGCTGGCGGGCCGTCAAGTTCCCACGCGAGGGCGCCGGCATCCTGTCGTCGCTGGTCGACTCCGACGGCCTCGTCGAATTGCCGGAGGAGATGACATATCTTGAGGCGGGCAGCCTGGTCGATTTCCTGCCCTTCAGTGAGGTCTACTCATGAAGCTGCTCTATTTCGCCTGGCTCAAAACCAAGACCGGCGTGGCGCAGGAGGACGTGGAGTTGCCGTCCGGGGTTGCCAACGTACGCGAGCTGCTGGATTGGCTGAAGGGCCGCGGACCGGGCTATGCCGAGGCGCTCGCCGATCTCGACGCGGTGCGGGTCGCGGTCAATCAGGAATACGCCCGGCCCGACGACCCGGTGGGGCCAGGCGATGAGGTGGCTCTGTTCCCGCCGGTGACCGGAGGTTAGGACCAGCAGCATGATCCGGGTGCAGCGCGAGGACTTCGACGTCGGCGCCGAGATTGCCGGGCTCACCCAAGGCAATCGCAAGATCGGCGGCCTGGCGGTCTTCGTCGGCCTGGTGCGCGACATGGCCGGGGACCGCGCGGTGGGCGCCATGACGCTGGAGCACTATCCCGGCATGACCGAGAAGATGCTCCACCGCATTGAGGCCGAGGCCCGCGCGCGCTGGCCGCTCGAGGCGAGCCTCATCGTCCACCGTTACGGACGCCTGGAGCCGGGTGACCAGATCGTCCTGGTGGCGACCGCCAGCAGCCACCGGCAGACAGCGCTGGAGGCCTGCGGGTTCCTGATCGACTGGCTCAAGACCAAGGCGCCGTTCTGGAAATTGGAGGAAGGCCCGGCCGGCGCCGAATGGGTCGAGGCGCGCGACAGCGACGATACGGCCGCGGGCCGCTGGGACGAGGCCGCGCCGCCGGGCGGCGAAGATCCGAAGGCGGCGGAATAGCGGTCAACCCGTTGGACGGCCCGTCTTCGACGGCCGGTTTCCTCGGCCGAAAAGGCGACGACGATCGCTCAGGCGGCGCTGGCCGCCGAGCCCCGGTTGTTGACCAGGTCCTCGTAGGCCGTCATCAGCGACTTTGTGATCTCTCCGGGCGTGAAGCGGTGCTCGTCGATCTCGCTGACCGGGGTGACTTCCACCGCCGTTCCGGTGATGAAGACCTCTTGGGTCTTGGCCAACTCGTCCGGCATGATTGCCCGTTCGACCACCTCGTAGCCGCGCTCGCGCGCCAAGGCGATCACGGTCTGCCGCGTGAGTCCGTCGAGGAAACAGTCGGGCGTGGGCGTGTGGATGACACCGTCCTGGACCAGGAAGATGTTCGCGCCGGTGGCCTCGGCGATCTGGCCGCGGTAGTCGAGCATCAGGGCGTCGTTGTAGCCCGCGCCTTCGGCCTCGTGCTTGGAAAGCGTGCAGATCATGTAGAGGCCGGCGGCCTTGGACTGCGTCGGCGCGGTGTCCGGCGACGGCCGCAGCCACTTGGAGGTCTTCATGCGAATGCCCTTGAGGCGCGCCTCGGGCGTGAAATAGGACGGCCACTCCCAGGCGGCGACGGCCACGCGGATCCGCGTCTGCTGCGCCGAAACGCCCATCATCTCGCTGCCGCGCCAGGCAAACGGGCGGACATAGCCGTCGACGATACCGTTGGCCTCGACCACCTGCATGGCCGCCGCGTCGATCTCGGCGACGCTGTACGGCAACTCGAATCCCAAGATCTCGGCCGACCGGCGCAAGCGCTCGTGATGCTCGGTCATTTTGAAGATTTGCCCGCCATAGACCCGCTCGCCCTCGAACACGCACGAGGCGTAATGCAGGCCGTGGCTGAGCACGTGCAGGGTCACGTCGCGCCACGGTCGAAGCGCGCCGTTGAACCAAATGTGACCGTCGCGGTCATCGAAGGGCAACATGGCCATGGAAGAGTTCGCCCCCAGTCAATCGAACATTCGATGGTGCGGCCGATGGCCGCTATCGCCAAAATCCGGCCCGAATCAACGCTCGGACTGGATCAAAATCGCGAATTCCCGGCCCTCGGCAGTCATTTTATGTCGAAGACGGGTTGCGCGATGTAACATTTGTAGGTCATATATGTCAACATGGCTGACATAAAAAGCGGCGCCAACCCCCTCTTCCTGCGTGAAGAGGAGCTGCGCCAGGGAATGGAGCTCTTGTTCTTCGCCTACCGCGACTTCATCGCGGAGCCGGATCGCATCCTGGTGGATTACAAATACGGCCGGGCCCATCACCGAGTGATCTACTTCGTGGGACGTCATCCTTCGATCACCGTCAGCGAGCTGCTCGCCATCCTGTGCATCACCAAGCAAAGCCTGTCGCGGGTGCTGGGACAGCTGGTCCGCGATGGCCTGATCGTTCAGCGCCCGGGCCTGCGCGACCGCCGCCAGCGGCTGCTCGAGCTGACCGAGAACGGCCGACGACTCGAGCGCCGCCTCAGCGAGGATCAACGCGGCCGGATCGCCCGAGCCTACCGCGAGGCCGGTGCGGAGGCCGTGGAAGGGTTCCGCACGGTGTTGCGCAATCTGATCAACGAGCAAGACCGCACGCGCTTCCAAGCCGGCGACGCGGCACCACGGCTGATGGTTCGCTCCAAGGGCTAAGGTCCGCGGGCAACAGGCGTGCGGGCTTCGGTCCGAACGGGATCGAGGCAATGCGAGGAGGACGAAGGAGCGGTTTTCGCCATGCAGGACGACACGCCGCACCTCTTGGTCATCGACGACGATACCCGCCTGCGTGACCTCCTGCACCGCTATCTCAGCGAGCAGGGTTTCCGGGTGACAACCGCCCATGACGCCGCCGATGCCCGGGCCAAGCTCAAGGCTTTGGCCTTCGACCTGTTGATCTTGGACATCATGATGCCGGGGGAGAGCGGCCTGTCGTTGACCCGGACCCTGCGCGAAGAGGGCCCGGTGCCGATCCTGCTGCTGTCGGCCATGTCCGAGGTCGATGACCGCATCGAGGGCCTGATGAGCGGCGCCGACGACTATCTTTCCAAGCCCTTCGAGCCGCGCGAACTGGTGCTGCGGATCAACGCCATCCTGCGGCGAATCCAGCAACTGAGGGAGGTCCCGGCCGATACCCCCGTTTACTTCGGCGGCTTCGCCTTCGACCCGGCGCGCGAGGAGCTCAAACGCGGGGAGGCGTCGATTCACCTGACCGCCGCCGAGGCTTCGTTGCTCGGCGCCTTGTGCCGGCAACCCGGCACACCGCTGTCGCGCGACGAGCTGATCGCGGAAAGTCCCATGATCAGCAACCCGCGCACCATCGACGTGCAGATCGCGCGTCTGCGCCGCAAGATAGAGGAAAATCCGCGGTTTCCCCGCTATTTGCAAACGGTCCGGGGCACCGGCTACGTGCTGGTTCCCGACTGAGCGCTTGAGTGGAACGTACAGGCGCGCCAAAGTGGCGGGCTGGGCGGCAATAAGACGAACCAGCACATAGGATACAGATGAGCGATTCCGCGTCCGGACAGGACCTCAAGACCGGCCTTCCGAATAAATGGCTGCCACAGAGCCTGCTGGCGCGCTCGCTGCTCATCATCGGCGCGCCGCTGGTCGTGGTTCAGGTGATCGCGACCTGGGTCTTCTACGACCGCCATTACGAGACCACGACCAAACGTTTGGCACAGGCGATCGCCGGCGAGGTGGCCGTCGCCATCCAGCTTCTCGGCGACGATCCGCAGCAGGCGTTGGAGTCGGGCGAGCTGGACCTGGCCGAAGCCGTTCTTTGGTTCGACATTTCCTTCCAGCCAACCGGCATCCTGCCCGACGAGCCACCCACGTCCGATAACAGCTTCCTGGACCGCAAACTGTCGGATGCCTTGGAGAAGCGGCTGGTCTATGCGTTCCAGATCGACACCCTGTCCTTGAGCGACCTGGTGGCCATAATGGTGCAGCTGCCCGGCGGCGTGATGGAGGTCCGGGTGGCGCGCAAGCGGCTGTTCGGATCGACCACCTACATCTTCGTCACCTGGATGGTCGGCAGCTCGATCGTCCTGTTCGTCGTCGCCACTTTCTTCATGCGCAACCAGGTGAGGCCCATCCGGCGCCTGGCCAAGGCCGCCGAGAACTTCGGCCGAGGCATCGACGTTCCGGATTTCAAGCCCGAGGGTGCTGCCGAGGTGCAACTGGCAGCCGCGGCTTTTCTGCAGATGCGCGAACGTATCCGCCGGCAGATCGAGCAACGCACCGTCATGCTGGCCGGTGTCAGCCACGACCTGCGCACGCCCCTGACTCGGATGAAGCTGCAACTGGCGATGGCCCAACAAAATCCGGAGGTCACCAGCCTGGCCTCCGACGTCATCGAGATGGAGCACATGGTCGAGGGCTATCTCGCCTTTGCGGCAGGCGAGGGCGCGGAGGACCCAAAATCCATGTACTTGTCGAAACTGCTCGGCGGCGTGATCGATCAGATGGCGCAGAACAGCGCCAAGATCGATCTGCTGGTGGGCAAAGACGTGGAGGTCACGCTGCGGCCGGCGGCGATGCGCCGCTGCCTGACGAATCTCCTGTCCAACGCCCTGCGGTACGGCTCGCAGGTCCAGGTGCGGGCGGACCTGCGGGACAAAAGCCTGGAGATCACCATCGACGACGACGGCCCCGGGATCCCGGCGGAACGCCGCGCCGACGCCTTCAAACCCTTCTACCGGTTGGACGAATCGCGCAATCCGACAACCGGTGGCACCGGCCTGGGCCTGGCCATCGCGCGCGACGTGGTGCGTGGCCACGGCGGCGATCTGACGCTGGA
>JAZFZX010000107.1:0-2736 GCA_036444135.1 Kiloniellales bacterium
CTTAACGGCAGCGACTGGCGATGTCTTGATCTCTTGTGACAATTTCGTGTCGCACGGAAGACCGGCCGCGCCGCAGCGCCGCGGCTCAGCCGGCCGGAGCCGGCGCCGGACCGAGTCCGCCCTGGAGGGCCGCCACGCGCGGACCGTAGACGGCGGCATTCACCTCCTGCGAGCCGCCAATTTCAGGTGCGGGCTCGTAGCACATGACCGCGACCAGGCGCGTCCTCGCGCCACGGACCGGCGAGACCCGGTGCAGCGAATTGCGGCCATGAAAGATCACTAGCGAACCCGGCGCGCGGTCGACACGGATCACCCGGCTGTGGTCGCCGTCCAGAACCTTCTGGACCTCTCCATAGACGGGATCCGCGTCCGAACGGATCTTGGGCGCGACCTCGAATTCGCCGCCGGATTCGGCCGACTGCAACATCAGCGTGACCGTGAACTCGTTGTCCATATCGAAGTGCCAAGAGGACTCGTCGCCGTCTTCGAAGGCAAGCAAGTTGAGCGCCTGGTAGGGGCATTCATTGAGATAAAGCCTAGGCTTGCCGAGGATCGCCGCCAGCAAGCCGCGCAGCGGGGGCCAGCGGTAGAGCCGGTCGATCGCCGTCCATCCCCGGATCTGGTCATAGGCCAGGATGTGCGTGTTGTGCACCAGCATCCGGCGGCGGGGATGATCCTCCGGCCAACCCGGCTCCGCCTCGCTCCAGAGATAGCAGGTGCGCAGGCCGGGCCGATGATAAGTCTGGGAGGCGAGCCCGCCGGCCTCTGTTGCCATGCGGGCCAAGGCATCGGGATCGAGAAAACCGTGAACCACGCAAACCTGCCGCTCGCGCAGCTCGGTTCGGCAGCGCTCGATCAGCCTCTGCAAGGCTGGGCGGGATAGATCTTCGATCGGGTAGCGGTCGTGGTCGATCAGGTCGGCAGCGGAAAGCGAAGGATCTTCCGTCATGGCTCGGCACCTCCTCGCCGTCGATCCGCGCCGATCGACCGGGCGGATCCAACTTGCGATCCTGAGCCGGAATCGAAGTCCGACGCAAGTGTCGAAATGACCATCGGCGGAAGCCGCTCAGGCCCCGATCGTTCCGCCGTCGTCCTTGGTGATGGCCACCACGGAGGGCCGTGGCGGCATGCGCTTGTCGAAGTCGGGCCAGCGGCTGGCCGGGTCCTCGAAGGTCGAGCGGCGCCCGAAAGCCGGATTATCCTCGACTCCGCTGACCGCGACGTGCTGGACCGCGACGAACAGCGTCCTGTCGTCGGGGGTAAAGCGCGGACCGCAGAGCTCCGCACCGATGGGCACACGAAAGAACATGCGCCCCATGCCGCGCAACGGGCCCTCTGTTTCCAGCGCCCACAGGCCGTCGGCGGTTCCGCTCTCCACCCAACCGCCGCCCTGGTCGCTGGCGATCCAAAGGCGGCCCTGACCGTCGATCGCGCAGTTGTCCGGTCCCGCGAACCATCCATTGGCGCTGATCGAAGGGTTCCAGGCCGCGTCCGCCTCGGCCGAGTCCGGGTCGCCGCAGCGCACCAGAATCTCCCAGCCGAAGACCGGGGCCGTGTGGTCGCCGCCCGGCGGGGTCAGCTCCAGGATGTGTCCGAACAGGTTCCGATCCCGCGGATTGGGGCCGTCGATTTGTTCCGCCGCCCGCTCGACATTGCTCGTGAGCATGACGTAGACCTTGCCCGTCACCGGGTTGGGTTCCACGTCTTCCGGACGGTCCATCGGCGTGGCGCCGAGCAGGTCGGCGGCGCGCCGCGCCTCGATCAAGACATCGGCCTGGCTGGCGAAGTCGTTGGCCGGAGTCAGCGGTTCCTCCCCAAATTCCAGGGGCAGCCAAACGAGCGATCCGTCTTCGTGGAAGCGGGCGACGGACAGGGTCCCGCGGTCCAGAAGGTCCCGGTTGGCCGCCCGGTCGTTGGGATCGAAACGGCCCTCGGTCACGAAGCGGTAGAGGTATTCGAAGGGCCCGTCGTCGCCCTGGTAGACCACCACGCGGCCATCGCGACTGACCGTCGATTCCGCGCCTTCGTTCTTGAAGCGGCCAAGGGCGGTGCGTTTCTTGGGTGTCGAGCGCGGCGCCAACGGATCGACCTCGACGACCCAGCCGAAGCGGTTGGCCTCGTTCGGCTCGGCGTTGATGTCGAAACGCTTGTGGTAGCGCGCCCAGGCGTACCGCGACCTGGGTATATCGTAGCGCTCGAAGTTGCGCGCCTCCGGGTGCGTCTCCAAGGTGCCGGAGAAGTAACTGTCGAAGTGCTCCTCGGCCATCAGATAGGTGCCCCAGGGCGTCATGCCCCCGGCGCAATTGGCGATGGTGCCGATGACCCGCCGGCCGCTGGGGTCGGCCGATGTGCGCAAGCGCAGATCTCCGGCGGCGGGTCCGGAAATCTCGATCGGTGTGCTGCGTGCGGTTATGCGCCGGTTAAACGGGCTGTCCGGCACCACCCGCCAGCGCCCTGCTTGCTTCTCGATCTCGATGATGGAACCGCCGTGAGCCGCCATTTCGATCTCGACCCGCGCGGATGTGGGAATCGCGAATCGCGCCCGGCTCGGCCGGCCCCGGCGTTTGGCGAACATGACCCCCGGGTTGGTGTACTCATGGTTGACGCAGAGCAGTCCGCGTTCCGGGTTGCCGGAGCCGAACGGCAGGCCGAGATAGCCCACGAAATCGTTGTTGTAGCCGAACTGTTTTTCTTGGGCCTCGGCGCTCTGGTTCAGGGGATCGAACGGCGGCGCCC
>JAZFZX010000108.1:0-11183 GCA_036444135.1 Kiloniellales bacterium
GGAGCGGGCGATGGGAATCGAACCCACGACATTCAGCTTGGGAAGCTGACGTTCTACCTCTGAACTACGCCCGCCTGCTTTCGTTATAGGTCAGCGCCAAAGTGCGTTCAAGGAAGCCTCAGCCCCGCTATGCCTTCGCCCGTGCGGATGGTAGGGTCCCACTGGCTATCTAGGCTTCGCACCGCCTCCTACCGGTGATAGACAAAGGGTTGCGTTGCGAGGAACGAATGCCATGAGGCACGTCAGCGTCCGCCGAGTCTTCCTGACCGTCGCCCTGTGCCTGCTGGCGCCTTTCGCCAGGGCCGGCGAACCGGCCTGGGACGAGGTCGTCGAGCGGGCGGCCGGACAGGCGGTCTTCTGGAACGCCTGGGGCGGCGACGAGCGCATCAACGCCTACATCGCCTGGATCGGCCGCCGGGTGGCCGAGGACTACGGGGTGACGCTCCGGCACGTGAAGCTGGCCGACACGGCCGACGCGGTCGCCCGGGTGCTGGCCGAAAAGGCGGCCGGCAAGAGCGAAGGTGGCTCCGTCGATCTCATCTGGATCAACGGCGAGAATTTCGCTGCCATGAAGGACAACGGCCTGCTGTTCGGCCCCTTTGCCGCGCGGCTGCCCAACTTCGCGCTGGTCGATTTCGAGGGCAAGCCCGCCACCCTTGTGGACTTCACGGTGCCCACCGAGGGGCTCGAGTGCCCCTGGGGCGTGGCCAAGATCAACTTCATCTACGACAGCGCGCGGGTCGGCGAGACGCCGCGCTCGATGGCCGAGTTCCTGGACTGGGGCGAGGCGCACCCCGGGCGCTTCACCTATCCGGCACCACCCGACTTCATCGGCTCCACCTTCCTGAAGCAGGTCTTGATCGAAGCCACGCCCAACCCCGGGCTGCTGCAGGCGCCGGCACCCGGCGAGGCCGCGTTCGAGGTTGCCACCGCGGCGCTCTGGGACTACCTGGACCGGCTCCACCCGCACCTCTGGCGCGGCGGCAAGATCTTCCCCGCCACGGGCGCCGCGCAGCGCCAGCTGCTGGACGACAGCGAGGTGGACATCGCCATCTCCTTCTATCCCTTGGAAACCTCTTCGTTCATCGCCAAGGGATTGCTGCCCGAGAGCGCGCGGGTGTTCGTGCTCGACGGCGGCACCATCGGCAACGTTCACTTCGTCGCCATACCCTTCAACGCCCGCAGCAAGGACGCCGCCATGGTGGTGGCCAACTTCCTGCTGAGCCCCGAGGCGCAGGCCCGCAAGCAGGACATCGACACCTGGGGCGACTTCACCGTGCTCGACATGGCGAAGCTCGCGCCCGCGGATCGCCGCCGGTTCGACGAGTTGCCGCGCGGGGCCGCCACCTTGTCGCCCGAGGAACTGGGGCCCACCCTGCTCGAACCGCATCCCTCCTGGATGACCCGGATCGAGGCGGAATGGCAGAAACGCTACAGCCGCTAGCCGACAATCCCGCGGTCGTGCGACGCGGCCGCTGGCTGCGCCGCGCGCCGGCCCTGACGCTAGGGCTGTTTCTGCTGCCGATCGCCGCCGGGCTGATCGGCACCTGGCTGCCCGCATTCGGATACCTGCCGGCCCTCGGCGGCGGCGAGATATCGTTGGACGCCTGGCGCGCGCTGATCGCCGTCCCGGGGTTGGCAACCAGCCTGCGCCTGACGCTCGTCTCCGGCGTCCTGGCCACCCTGGTTTCGTTGCTGCTCACCATCGGCTTCGTGGCGGCCTGCCACGGCACGCCCCTGTTCGCGCGCCTG
Organism: Kiloniellales bacterium; assembly: GCA_036444135.1. Taxonomy (GTDB): domain Bacteria; phylum Pseudomonadota; class Alphaproteobacteria; order Kiloniellales; family JAKSDN01; genus JAZFZX01. The sequence goes on from JAZFZX010000108.1 coordinate 1,753, forward strand.
CGGCGGCTGCTCGCACCGCTGCTGTCGGTACCCCATGCGGCGCTGGCCATCGGCTTTGCCTTCCTCATCGCGCCCAGCGGCTGGCTGGCCCGCCTGGTCTCGCCCTGGGCCACCGGCTGGCAGACGCCGCCGGACGTGCCGCTGATCCAGGACCCCTACGGCCTGGCGCTGGCCGGGGGCCTGGTGCTCAAGGAAACCCCCTTCCTGCTGCTCATGACCCTGGCGGCGCTCGATCAAAGCCGCGCGCAGGACCGCCTGGCCGTCGCCCGGTCGCTGGGCTACGGCCCTGTGGCGGCCTGGCTCAAGACCGTGCTGCCGGCGATCTATCCGCAGATTCGCCTGCCGGTCTATGCGGTGCTCGCCTTTTCCCTGTCGGTCGTCGATATGGCCCTGATCCTGGCCCCCTCGACGCCGCCGCCCTTGGCCGTGCAGGTGTTCCGCTGGTTCAACGACCCGGACCTCACCCTGCGCTTTGCCGCCGCCGCCGGGGCGACGTTGCAGCTTGCTTTGGTGGTTGCCGCCATCGCCCTGTGGCACGGTCTGGAGCGGATCGCGGCGGGCCTCGGCCGGCTGTGGCTGGTCTCGGGCCGGCGCGGCGGCTCCGGCCGCTGGCTGAGCCTCGCCGCCGGAACCGGGATCGTGACGGCCTTCGCGCTGGCGGCGATCAGCGTGATCGGCCTCGCGGTCTGGTCCTTCGCGTATCGCTGGCGCTACCCGGCCGCGCTGCCCGACGCCTGGAGCCTCGACAACTGGGCCCGGCAGGGCGACGGCCTGCTCTGGATCACGAGCACCACTGCAGTGGTGGCCTTGGCCGCCGGCGGATTGGCCCTGATGTTGGTCCTAGCATGCCTGGAGAACGAGCGGCGGCACGGCCTGCGTCCCGGCGCTTGGGCTCTGTGGCTGCTCTACACGCCCCTGCTGGTGCCACAGGTTGCGTTCCTGTTCGGCACCCAGATTTTGGCGGTGGCGGCGGGCGTGGACGCCACTTGGCTGGCACTCGTCTGGAGTCACCTGCTGTTCGTCCTGCCCTACGTCTTCCTGGCATTGGCAGACCCCTACCGGGCCCTCGACGAGCGCTATGCCCGCGCCGCCCACTGCCTCGGCGCCGGGCCGGACCGGGTGTTTTGGGCCGTCAAGCTGCCCATGCTCCTGCGCCCCGTACTGTTCGCCCTGGCTATCGGCATCGCGGTCAGCGTGGCACAATACCTGCCCACAATCTTCGCCGGCGGCGGCCGTTTCGTCACCTTGACGACCGAGGCCGTCTCCCTGTTCGGCGGCGCCGACCGGAGAGTCATGGGAGTCTACGCCTTCCTTCAGGCCCTTCTGCCACTGCTCGCCTTCGCCGCGGCCTTGGCCTTGCCGGCCTGGCTGTACCGCGACCGGCGGGCGCTGCGAGGCCGCCCATGAGCGTGCCGGGCAAAGGCGATGGGAGCACTCTCGAAAGCGGCAGCCTGACGCTCCAGGGCGTATCCCTGGACCTCGGCGGCCGGCCCCTCATGGCGCCGCTCGACCTGGCGGTCGGCCGGGGCGAGATCACGACGGTCATGGGCCCCAGCGGCAGCGGCAAATCCAGCCTGCTCGCCTTCATCTGCGGGTCGCTCGATCCCGCATTCCGGGCCGCCGGACGCGTCTTGCTGGACGGCACCGAGATAACCCGCCTGCCGCCCGAAAGCCGGCGCGTCGGCATCCTGTTTCAGGACGACCTGCTGTTCCCGCATCTGTCGGTCGCGGAAAACCTGGCATTCGGGCTGCCGCCGTCGGTCAAGGGACGCGACGCGCGCATGGCACGGATCGCCGCAGCCCTGGCGGAGGCCGACTTGGTCGGCTTCGGCGCGCGCGATCCGGCCACCCTGTCGGGCGGCCAGCGCGCCCGGGTCGCCTTGCTGCGCACCCTGTTGGCCGAACCCAAGGCGCTGCTGTTGGACGAACCATTCTCGAAATTGGATGTGGCGCTGCGCGCCCGCGTCCGGCGCTTCGTTTTCGATCACGCTCGGGCCCAGGGCCTGCCCACCCTGCTGGTCACGCACGACCCGGCTGACGCCGAATCGGCCGGCGGTGCGGTGGTCGAGCTAGGCCTCTCCGAGGCGAACATGGACGAAAAACGCGACCGCGCCTCCAGCAAAGCCGGTTTGCCTCATCCGTTGCCGGACTCCGCGCGCTGAGCCCGCCCCCGGGGACCGACAGCGCGGTCACTCAATGAAACGCCGCATCGACCCGGCCCAAAGCCTCCACTTCGACGGACACCTCGCCCGGAGCGGCGACCCAGTAGGGCGAAACGATCGAGCCTGCCAGAACCAGCTGCCCGGCCTTCAGGGCCCGGCCGCGTACGGCCAGCCGGTTCGCCAACCAGGCCAAGGCCTGCAAGGGATGGCCCATAACCTCATGGCCCTTTCCGGTGCCGGCCGGTTCGCCCCCGGCGTGCGTCCAGCCGCTGAGTTCCGCCAGATCCAACGCCCGCCAGTCTTCCATCCGCGGCCCGACGACGCAGGCCGCCTGAAAGAAATCGTCGGCGATCATTAGGCCGAGGGGGGCCGTGCGGAAATCGTCATAGCGGTTATCGACGATTTCCATGGCGACCGAGCAAGCCGCCACATGAGAGGAAACCGCCGCCTTGTCGAAGGGCGCACCCGCGGGACCAAGATCATCGGCCAGCCACATGGCGATTTCGCATTCGACGCCGGGCTTCTGAAAGCGATCGAGCCGAAACGCCGCCCCGCTGTCGTGGCGATTGGCCGCCATGAGCCCGCCATAGGCCGGCCCCGGAACCCCGATCAAGCGCTGCACGGCCGGGTTCGTACAACCGATCTTGTAGCCCACCAATGGGCCCAGGCCCGCGGCCGCCAAGGCTTCGTGAAGCCGTTCCTGAACCGCGTACCCGTCGTCTTCGCCGTGCAACGACGCGGCGTGAGGACAGTCCACGACCCCTTCGGCCCGCAGGCGCGCCTGGCAAAGCCACTGCGCCGCTTCGTGGATTTCGTTGGGCTCCATGATGCTGTAGAAACACTCCCCAATGTCGGCCGCCGGCACCATTCCGGTTCTGCCTGGCCGGTTTTGCGTGGCCGGGTTTGCCTGGCCGGTTCTGGGCGGCCAGGACGGCCCCGGCGGTCGATGTTTCCACGATTGGCCCCGCCGCGCTAGTATGGGGCAGCCCCGCGGGGCAAAGGATTGTTGCAGGAGCCATTGCGTCATGTATGCGGCAACCACGCGTTCGATCCGTGTCACGGTCAATCCGGTCTATCTGGAAGAACAGTCCGCGCCCGAGAACGATCACTACGTCTGGGCCTATCAGGTCGAGATCGAGAACCAGGGAGAGGACGTGGTGCAGCTTCTGACCCGCCATTGGAAGATTACCGATTCGATGGGGCGCGTTCAGGAGGTGCGAGGCGCCGGCGTGGTGGGGGAACAGCCAGTCCTGAATCCCGGTGAGTCGTTTCAGTACACCAGCGGCACACCGCTGGGGGCGCCCTCGGGCATTATGGTCGGCAGCTACGGCATGGAAAACGGCTCGGGCGAGCGGTTCGACGTGGACGTTCCCGCGTTCTCGCTCGACAGCCCGCACCAGCCGGTCAGGATCAATTGAACGCGCCAATCGACTTGGCTCGGGCGGCGGGCAAAGCGCATTATTCTTGATCTTCGGCCGCCGCGGACCACATGCTTTCGCTTGATCGCACGCCGAAGGGTCGGCGCGTGCCCACCAGGCCAGGAGGAGAGGCCCATGACCGCACCCCGCCGCATTGCCGAAATCGCCGGCGAGGCGCCCGCCAACCGCCCGGCCGGGACCGCGCAGCGGCAAGCATCCCGGGAGCAGGCGCTGGAGGCCGTCCGCACGCTCATTCGCTGGGCCGGTGACGATCCGGATCGAGAGGGACTGGTTGGAACGCCCGAGCGGGTCGTCAAGTCTTACCTGGAATACTACGGCGGCTACGACGTCGACCCCATCGACCTGCTGCAACGAACCTTCGAGGAAGTCGACGGCTACGACGAAATGGTTCTGCTGCGCGATATTCCCTTCGAATCCCATTGCGAACACCACCTGGCGCCGATCATCGGCAAGGCCCACGTGGCCTACATGCCCCGCAACCGGGTGATCGGCATCAGCAAGTTGGTGCGCGTGGTGGAGGCCTATGCCCGGCGCCTCCAGATCCAGGAGAAGATGACCGCCCAGATCGCCAACACCATCAACGAGGTGTTGGAACCCAAAGGGGTCGCGGTGGTCATCGAGGCCGCGCATCAGTGCATGACCACCCGCGGGGTCCACCGGCCCGGCGTCGCCATGGTCACCAGCCGGATGCTGGGGCTGTTCCGCAAGGATGCCCGGACCCGGCGCGAGTTCCTGGCGCTGATCGGCAATCCCTCGGGCGCCACCGGCGGCCACCACATCTGAAGACCCGCGCTGCAATCACCGTAGTTCAACCAGCCATGATCGATCTCAGACCGGTCGTCTTCATCATCGGCATTCTGATCTCGATTCTCGCCGCCGCCATGGTGATTCCGGCGGCGGTCGATTTCTCCGCCGGCCATGCCGACTGGCAGGTTTTCGCGGTGGCCGCCGCCATCACCTTCTTCATCGGCGTGGCCATGGTCCTGACCACCCGGTCCGGCTGGACGGGCTTCAACCTGCGACAGGCCTTCGTCATGACCAACCTGGCGTGGCTCGTGACGGCCGCCTTCGGCGCGCTCCCCCTGGCCTTCTCGGGCCTCGACCTGAGCATCACGGATGCCTTCTTCGAATCCATGTCGGGCGTCACGACGACCGGCGCCACGGTGATCGTCGGCTTGGACGAGGCGCCGCCGGGTATCCTGCTGTGGCGGGCCATCCTGCAATGGCTCGGCGGCATCGGCATCATCGTCATGGCGGTGGCCATTCTGCCGATCCTCCAGGTGGGCGGCATGCAGTTGTTTCGCGTGGAGGCCTTCGACGCCGACAAGGTGCTGCCGCGCGCTGCGCAGATCGCCGGCGGCATCTCGATCGTTTACGTCTTCCTGACCGGCTTGGCGGCGATCGTGCTGTGGGCGCTCGGCCTGTCGGGTTTCGATGCCATCGCGCATGCCATGACCTCGATCGCCACGGGCGGCTTTTCCACCCACGATGCTTCGATCGCCCACTACGACAGCGCGGCGATCGATTGGGCGATCAGTGGCTTCATGATCCTGGGTTCGTTGCCGTTCGTGCTCTATCTGCGCACCCTGCGCGGCAATCTGGCGGTTTTCCTGCGCGATTCCCAGGTGCGCTGGTTCCTGGCGGTGCTGGCCGTCTCGATCAGCCTGATCGCCATTTGGCTGCTGCGCAACACCACCATGGACCCGATCGCGGCCTTGCGCTACGGGACCTTCAACGTGATCTCGGTCATGACCGGAACCGGCTACGCCACTGCCGAATTCGACAGCTGGGGCGGCTTCGCCATGAGCCTCATGTTCGTGCTCATGTTCGTGGGCGGCTGCGCCGGCTCGACCACCTGCGGCATCAAGATTTTCCGCTTTCAGGTGCTCTACGCGACCGCCAAGACCCAGCTCAAACGCCTGACGCAGCCCAACGGCGTGTTCATCCCCTACTACAACCACCGCCCGATTCCAGAATCGGTCAGCGACTCGGTGATGGGCTTCTTCTTCCTGTTCATGGCCTGCTTCGCCCTACTGGCGGCAGCACTGGGCTTTGTCGGGCTCGACTTCATCACGGCGGTCTCCGGCGCGGCCTCGGCGATCGCCAACGTCGGGCCCGGACTGGGCGAGATCATCGGCCCGGCCGGCAACTACATGAGCCTGCCCGACGAGGCAAAATGGCTGCTGTCGGCCGGCATGATGCTCGGCCGCCTGGAGCTGTTCACCGTGCTGGTGCTGCTGTCGCGCTCGTTCTGGCGCGGCTGAGCGAAACGCGAGGCACCATGAGCGACACACCGATGCCCGCCACCTCGATCGAGATGCTGGAACGCCTCGTCGGCTTCGACACGGTGTCGTCGAAATCCAATCTGGCGCTGATCGACTTCGTCGAGACCTATCTCCAGGGCTTCGGCGTGGCCAGCCGGCGCACCGCCTCGGCCGACGCAAGCAAGGCGAACCTCTATGCCACCCTGGGCCCGGAGGTGGCCGGCGGCGCCGTTCTCTCCGGCCACACCGACGTGGTGCCGGTAGACGGCCAGGCTTGGTCGAGCGATCCCTTCCGCATGGCCCGCAAGGGCACGCGGCTCTACGGGCGCGGCACGGCCGACATGAAGGCCTTCCTGGCCGTCGCCCTGGCGCTCGTCCCCGAGGCCCTGCAGAAGCCGCTGCGGCGGCCGCTCCATCTGGCTTTTTCCTATGACGAGGAGACCGGCTGCTTCGGCGTCGGCGGGCTGATCGAAGACGTGGTCAGCAACCTGCCCCTGCCCGCCGTGGTGGTCATCGGCGAGCCCTCGGAGATGAAGCTGGTCAACGCCCACAAGGGGGGCTATGGCTTCGAGACCCGGGTGACCGGCAAGGAGGGCCACTCGAGTCAGACGCACCTGACGGCCAACGCGATCTTCGCGGCCACGGAGCTGATCGGCTTTCTCGCCGAACTGGCCGCCGAGAAGCGCCGCACCGCGCCCCCGGACAGCCCCTTCGAGCCCCCCTACAGCAGCATTTCGGTCGGCACCATCACCGGCGGCACGGCGCTCAACATCGTGCCGCGCCACTGCGCCTTCGAATGGGAGGTCCGCCCCCTGCCGGGCGACAGCGCCGAAGCGGTGCTGGAACGTTTCAACAGCTTCGCCGAGGAGCAGGTGTTGCCGCGTCTGCGCGAGACCGCGCCCGAGGCCGCCATCGTCACCGAGGTGCACGCGAACGTGCCGCCCCTGGCGCCGGAGGACGACTCGCCCGCAGAGGCCCTGGTGCGGCTGCTGACGGGCGCCAACCAAACCCACGTGGTGTCCTACTGCACCGAAGGCGGGCTGTTCCAGAAGGCCGGCTTCTCGACGGTGATCTGTGGACCGGGTTCGATCGACCAGGCGCACCGGCCGGACGAGTTCATCGAGACCAGCGAGATCGAGGCCTGCGAAACCTTCGTGCGGCAGCTGATCGATTGGGCCGCGGCCGAATGACCGTGTCGTGGCCGACAGCAGGATGGTGAAAGCGTCGGAGTCCCGTCGCCCTAGTTCAGGATATGGGCCGCCATGTATTGATAGAGCGCCCTTTCCAGCTCGACGTCGAGGTCGTTCATCAGCGCCTCGCTCAAGGCGAACCAGGTGGCCTCGCGCTCGTTCAGGGTGGCGTCTTCAGGCACCGTCACCCAGCGTTCGGCCTCGGCGGTTACCGAGGCGCGCGCCAGGCCGGGGATATCTTCCAAGTGCACCTGCACGGCCAGGTGCGCCTCGTAGCGCTCGGACTGATCCACGGTGAACAGACCCTCGATGCCTGACTTGGTGTCCAAGGGCGTCTCGACGACCGAAGCATCCTGGATCGTGTAGACCAGCCGCCCCACGCTGCCCGCTGCAACCAAGCGGTCGCGCGCCCACTGCCCAGCCAGGGCGGCCGGAGGCACCGGGATCAGGTGCTCCACGTTGGGCGGCGCCAAAGGCTCGCTGTAGCGCTTGTCGATCACCACCTGGCCCACGTCGAAGCGAAGCGGCGGGCGGTGCTTGTAGGTGATCTCCGGCCATTGGTTCTGAGTCGGGGCGACCGTGCAAGCCGCCGCCAGCAGCCCAAAGGCGGCGGCACAGATACAGTGGATGACGGTTCTAATGGCAAGCACGGGCGGGACGGGGGCGCGGTTCGACGACCCACGCTTTCTGCAGGGACAAGATGGCAAAATCAAGACGCATAGATGCATTCGAGCGCCTTTTCGTCGAAACGAAAATCGATGTTGCAGAACTGGCAGGTCATCACGATCTCGCCGTCCACCTTTAACTCGGCGACCTCGTCCAGCGGCAGGGATCCCAGGATCCGCTCGATGCGTTCGCGCGAACAGCGGCAGCCGAGCGAAAGCGACCGGGTTTTGTAGACCCGAACGCGCTCTTCGTGAAACAGGCGATAGAGCAGATCATCGGCCGGAAGCTCCTCGTCGAGCAGTTCCGCGTCGCTGCAGCTCGCCATGAACGCGAGCGTGCGCCGCCAGTCGTCCTCATCGCCGCTGCCCAATGCGCCGCCGTCGTGGTCATCGGTTCCGCCGCCCGGCACCCAGCCCCGGTCGTCCTCCGGCATCTGTTGGATCAACAGGCCGCCCGCGTGCCACCGGCCGTCCACGCGGTTTACCGCCAGTTTGAGGCCCGTCTTCAACTGCTCGGACTGTCGGAAGTAATGGTGCACGCAGTCGGCCAGATTTTCGCCCACCAGCTCCACGATGCCCTGATAGCTTTCGGTTTGGCCGGCCACGTCGACGGTGAAGGCCATGTAACCCGTGCCCAGCAGCGCCGCACAACCGGCCGCGTCCGGGCCACGCTCTGCCAAGACACCATCCAGCCGCGACTGGTCGATGTCGGCATAGCCGCGTAGCCCCCTCTCGGAGGTGACGTCGGCCAACATGAGGCTGACGGGCCCGTCGCCCTTGATCTGGAGAGAGAAGGTTCCCTCGAACTTGAGCATGCTGGATAGCGTGCCGGTCAAGGCCAGCAGCTCTCCCAGCAGCCGCGCCACCGGCTCCGGGTAGTCGTGGCGGGTGAGGACCGTATCGACCACGCTTCCCAGACGCACCAGCCGCCCGAGCAGACCGGAAACCTCCAGCAAGAAAGGCCGGACGAAATCCGTGCCGGTCGGCGGCGAGTTGACGGCCTCGACAGGCATCAGGTCATGCACCAGTAGAGGATGCCCTTCTGCGCGTGCAGCCGGTTCTCCGCCTCGTCCCAGACCGCGGACTGCGGGCCGTCGATCACCGAGGCGGTGACCTCCTCGCCCCGGTGCGCGGGCAGACAGTGCAGGAAAATCGCGTCCTTCGCGGCTTTGGCCATCACCGCGTCGTCGACCTGGTAGCCGCGCAGCTGGTTGTGGCGGTATTCCCGCCGCTCGTCCGCATCGCCCATGGACATCCAGGCGTCGGTGACGATGCAGTCGGCACCCGCGATCGCCTCAGCCACGTCCGCGGTCACCAGCACCCGGCCGCCTTCGGCCTCGGCCCAGGCCAGCACGTCGGCCGGCGGACCCAGCGCCTCCGGACAGCCCAAGCGCAGCTCGAACCCGAAGCGTACCGCCGCATGGATCCACGAGGCGGCCATGTTGTTGCCGTCGCCGCACCAAGCGATTGTGCGGCCTGCGATCGGCCCCCGGTGTTCCTCGAACGTCATCACGTCGGCCATCAACTGGCAGGGATGGGTGCGGTCGGTGAGGCCGTTGATCACCGGCACCGTCGCGTGCGCGGCCAGCTCCAGAAGGTTGGCCTCCTTGGTGGTGCGGATCATGATCGCGTCCACATAGCGCGACAGGACCCGCGCCGTATCGGCCACCGTCTCGCCGCGGCCGAGTTGCGTGCCGCTCGGCTCCAGGAC
>JAZFZX010000109.1:0-3485 GCA_036444135.1 Kiloniellales bacterium
CGCCCCGGCGCGGGCAAACAAGCCGCTTAAATGACCGGGAACGGCCCGGATGTGAAGGTCGTGCTGGACGAAACGGCGCGGTTGCGGTTCCATTGCGGCAACGGCCGAGGGTGGGCCAAACGGAAACTGAATTCTTGAGGTTGTGACATGAGCGAGAATTACACGGAGCGCAGCTACGGTGCGGTCGAGGTCGGCTACGGGGCGCAGCCCGGGATCGTGGTGGTCGATTTTCAGACCGCCTTCACCGACCCGCAGTACCCCCTCGGCGGCGCACCCTTGATCGAGCGCGGGGTCGAGAACACGGCGCGCCTGTTGGCGGTCGCGCGGCGCTACGACGTTCCCGTCGCCACCTGCTACACCGCCTACAAGAGCCGGCGCGACATGCCGCACTGGAAGATCGCCGCCGTGCACGAGCAATTTCTCCACGGCCACCCCTGCACGCAGCTCGAGCCGCGCATCTACGATCCCGATTACGACGTCGCCCTGTGCAAGACCGGCCCGTCGATCTTCTTTCAGACCCCGGTGATTTCCTACTTCACCAAGGAACGGGTCGATACCGTGATCGTGACCGGTTGCGTGACCAGCGGCTGCATCCGGGCCAGCGTCATCGACAGCTTCCAATACGGCTTTCGGACGATCGTTCCGGAGGACTGCGTGGGCGACCACGAGGAGGGCCCGCACCGCGACAACCTACGCGACGTCGGCCGGCGCTATTGCGACATCACCACCTGCGACGAGGTGATCGAATACCTCGAGGAGTGGCGCACCCGGAACCGCTAGAGCGTGTCCTTGAACACCGCGCCGCCCTTCATTACCAGGCACACGGTCTCGCCCTCGCCCGAGAGCGCGGAGATATCGGCCAGCGGGTCGCCGTCGACCACGATCAGATCGGCCAGCGCACCGGCCGCCACCACGCCCAACTCGCCCTCCCGATTGAGGATCTCGGCATTGATCGAGGTCGCCGAGCGCAGGATATCAACGGCCGGCAGAACCTGGGCGCGGATCTTGAATTCGTCCAGCTCGTAACGGTGCATCGCGCCCAGGAGGTCGGTGCCGAGCCCCATCTTGACCCCGGCGTCGCGCAGAATTTCGAGCGCCTCCAGCCCGGCGCCGCGCACCGCATCGAGCTTTTGCAGGCTGACCTCGGGGAAGCCCAGGTCGCCGCCGACCCGGTGCAGCGCATCGTAGGTCGCCAGCGTCGGCACCACATAGACATCGTTCGCGGCGCAGAGCCGGGCGGTTTCGGCGTCGATCAGGTTGCCGTGCTCGATTGAGCGCACGCCGTATTCGACGCAGCGCGCGATCGCCTCGGCGGTGTAGGCGTGGGCCATGACGTAAGTGCGCCAGGACCGCGCCTCCCAGACGATGGCGCGCATCTCCTCTTCGGAATACTGCAGGTTCCAGATCGGGTCCGAGGGCGAGGCGACCCCGCCGGAGGCCATGATTTTGACCTGGGTCGCACCGCGGCGCAACTCGTCGCGCGCCGCTTCGCGCACCGCCGCGACTCCGTCGGCAACCCGGGTCATGCAGAGGCTGCCCTGGCAGCACAGGCAGCCGCCGGGCGGCAGGCCCTCGAGCGGCCTGAAGTCGCCGTGGCCGCCGGTCTGGGACAGGGCCTTGCCCGAAAAGAACAAGCGCGGGCCCTTGATCAGTCCGCGCTCCACCGCCATCGCCAAGCCGTAGTCGGCGCCGCCGGCGTCGCGTATGGTGGTAAAGCCGCGCTGGAGTGCGGCTTCGAGCAGGCCGCGGGTATGCTGGTAGAGCAGCGACTTGGGCATGGCGTCGACCCGGGACAGATCGGGATCGACCGCGACGGCGTGGAAATGGGCGTCGATCAGGCCCGGCATGAGGCAGCGGCCGCCGAGCTCGACGACGCGCGCGCCTTGCGCCCCGATCGGCCGGTCCGAGACCTCCTTGATGCGCTCGCCTTCGACCAGGACCTCCAGGTCGTCGCGCGCCTCGGTGCCGGCCCCGTCGAAGACCAGGCCGCCGCGAAACAGGGTCAGTGTCATTGGGTGGATTCGCCTCCCCCGGCGATCATGCTTCGGTTTGCTTGGCCGAGAGCCTAGACCGGGCGTTCTTTAGCTGCAATCCTAATGGCCGCCGCAATGGCCGCCGCCATCGCGACCACCCGGGATAATTCAATCGAGAGTTTGGGGGCGATCAGCCGGGTAAGGTCACAAAAGTCCGCGACTATTCGCTTAAGCCGGGCGATGTGCATCTCTATAATGAGGGCGTGCTCCATTCGCCGAGACGCGAGGGTGATACACGCCTGATCCGCGTCGAAGGCGTCAGCATGGCCGGCGTCAAACGCGACAAATACGAAGTGGCGGCCTGACCGTTCAGGGCCGAGATTAGATAGAAAGGGCCGGCATCCGCCGGCCCTTTCATGTTTAGCGTATCAACTCTCCCATTTGCTGAATAGCTCGTTGATCTCCGGCGTCGGCATCATGTCCGCCCCCCAGTCGAAACGACCCTCGTCCAGCATTTGGCGTGAACCGCGCACAAGCGTGCCGATAACGGCTCTCATCATCGCCCCACCTATGCTGATCCGCTTGACACCGGCCTGGGCCAGGTCGGCGACCGTCACGCCCTTCATTGGCGTTACCAGCATGTTTACCGGGCGGGTAAGCGCACTTGTTATCTCGCGCGCTTCATCAAGCGTTGCCGGTCCGGGGGCATAGAGAACATCGGCGCCGGCGGCCTCAAAGGCCTGCAGCCGGCGAATGGTGTCATTCATGTCGCGCCGCCCATGCAGAAAATTTTCCGCCCGCGCCGTCAGAACGAACGGCGTGTCGAGCGATTTTGCAACCTGTGCAGCGGCCGCGACACGTTCCACGGCATGATTGAAATCATAAATCGGCTTGGTCGGATCGCCGGTCGCATCCTCGATCGAGCCCCCGACGAGCCCTGCCTCCGCCCCGAGGGCAATCGTTTCCGCTGCCTCTTTCGGATCGTCCGAAAAGCATTTTTCGAGGTCGGCGCTGACCGGCAGACTGCTTGCCTCGCAAAGCGCACGACAATGAGTGAGTTTTTCTTCGCGGCTGACCTGCCCATCCCTGCGACCCAACGAATAGGCGAAACCGGAACTCGTCGTTGCGAGTGCCTCGAATCCAAGCGCTTCGAACAACCGAGCCGAACCGATGTCCCACGGGTTCGGTATGACGAAAGCGCCTTCGCGTTCGTGGAGTGCGCGGAACGTTTGCGCCTTTTCCTGTTGTGTTGCCATTATTCCCTCCCGTCAGCCAAGTTACCCGAGATTTCCCAGATGGGTTCTCCCAGCCGCCGAAAACGGTAGCACAATCGAAAATCGATCGAAAGCGTGGCCGTTCAGTCCGGTTTGGCGGCTTGGGTTGGACCACGCGGCGCATCCGAGCCACTTCAAGATGCATTCGGGTGCGCGATAATGGTCATTCGGCAAAGGCCGAGCGTCCGGCCCTCGCCGGTTCAATCCCGCAGCGGTGACGCACGGCGTCATGTCGGTG
>JAZFZX010000110.1:0-4081 GCA_036444135.1 Kiloniellales bacterium
TCGGCCATCGCGGCGACGCGCAGGGCGCGGGTCAGCCCGCCGACGTAGCAGAGGTCCGGCTGCACGATGTCCACCGCGTCCATCGCGATCATGCGCCGCCATTGGGCCAGGTCGTTGTCCTGCTCGCCACCGGTCACGGAGACCTCCAGCACGTTCGCGACCTCGGCGGTCCATTCCAGCTCCCAATAGGGGCACGGCTCCTCGAAATGGCAGTAGCCATGCTCTTCCAATCGCCGGCCGACCTCGATGGCCGTGGCCGGGGTGTAGCCGCTATTGGCGTCCACCAGCAGGGCGATCTCGTCCCCGACCGCCTTGCGCACCGTGGGGATGAGCGTCTCGGTGCGCCCGGGCCAAGGGTCTTGGTCGTGACCGTTCTCCTTGCCGACACGCACCTTGAACGCCGTGAAGCCGTTTTCGTCGCGCAGGCGGACGAGCCGCGCGGCCTCGTCGTCCGGTGTGATACGGCGGCGCATGCTAGACCCATAAACCGGAAAGGGCCGGGGCGTGCCGCCCAGAAGCTCACAGACGCTCTTGCCGGCCCGCTTGCCCAGCAGATCCCAGATGGCGGTGTCGATCCCGGCGAGCGCGCGGCAAAGGTACGACCAGGGAAACTTGTGGTTGGCCTCGATGGAGCGGTCGCTGATCGCCTCGAAGTCGGCCGGGTCCCTGCCCAACGCGTGCCGCGCGACACGCCGGTGCAACACCGTCGTGGTGATATCGGCGTCGTAGGCCGACATCTGCCCCCAGCCTTCGCCGCCGTCATCCGTGCATAGGCGCACGAAGCCGAGCGAGCGGCCCCGGTTGAAGGTTTCGATGCTGACGATCCGCGACCCCGTGGGCCTACGCGCGGCCTCGAGATTCGCCGCAAGGCTCTCCGGGCTTTGGATGGGCGCGCCCAGGCTCTCTCTCGTCATAACCGCCACCCGCTCCCGATCAAGAGATCTCGCGATCAGTAGCGGTCGATCACGGTGAAGCCCAGGGTGTCGTAGTCGTCCATGGCGGCGAGAACGGCGCCCGCCTCTTCGAGGGGCACCGTGCTGGTCACCAGACTTCCCGGATCCAGCTTTCCCGCCGCCACCATGCGCAGCAGCGACTCGTACTGGGTGACCGGCATGCCGCGGCTGCCGATCAGCTGGAGCTCGTGCATGACCAGCAGGTCGATGGGAACGGAGAGATCGCCGGCATCGCTGCCGATCGTGAGGCCGATCTGAACGTGGCGGCCGCGCTTGGCCAGGCTTTTGATGGCGTTCCGGCAGGTCACTTCGATACCCAGGGCATCGACGGAGACCTGCGCGCCACCGCCGGTCAATTCGCGGACCTCGCGCGCCGGATTGTTCGACTGCCCGGCATTGACGACCTCCACGGCACCTAGCTTCTTGGCGAATTCCAGCTTTTCGGGGTGAATATCGACGGCGATGACGTTGGCGCCCAAGGCGGTGGCGATCTGTACCGCGGACAGCCCGACACCGCCGCAGCCGTGCACCGCGACCCATTCGCCAGCCTGGACCGCGGCCCGGTCCGCGAGGCCGTGGAACGCGGTCATGAAGCGGCACCCCATGCCCGCGCCCTCGACGAAGCTCACCTCCTCAGGCAGTTCGACGAGGTTGAAATCGGCATAGTCCACGGCGACGTATTGCGCGAAGCCGCCCCACGAATTGAAGCCCGGCGTCACCGGGTCGTCGCAGAGGTGCGGCAAACCGCGCTGGCACCACCGGCAGGTGCCGTCGCCGCTGCTGAAGGGAAAGATCACCCGGTCGCCCGGCTTGACCCTCTCGGTCGCCGCGCCGACCTCCTCGATCACGCCGCACATTTCGTGACCCAGCACGTGGGGCAGTCCCATTGACTCCGGCCAATTGCCCGTCCAGGCGTGCCAATCGCTCCGGCAAATGCCGTTGGCCTCGACCCGCATCACCGCGCCATGGGCCTCCGGCGTGGGGTCGGGAACCTCACGCACCACCAGGGGTTCACCAAAGGCTTCCAGCACCGCAGCTTTCATCATTGCCTCCCAGACAAGCCAAGCCGATTCGTTGGCAGGAACGGCCGGCAAACGCCAGCTTTTTCAGCACGACGCCATGGCAAATTCATCGAAAGCTGTCGGAGAAGCCGGACGTCATGCCCAGAGCGACAATGGGAGCGACAATGGGAGCGACAATCGGAGCGACAATCAGAGCGGACGGTCCAGCATCTCCAGATGCAGTTTCTTGCCGGTGTAGGGGTGCTTGACGGCGACCTCTTCGTTCAGCTCGACACCCAGCCCGGGCTTGGTCGGCGGAATGATGTAGCCGTCCTCCCAGCGGATGGGCTCTTTCAGGATCTCCGCATGGAATCCGTCCCAGGTTCCGATGCCTTCCTGGATCAGAAAATTGGGGCTGCAGGTGTCGATCTGGATGTTCGCAGCGCCCTCGATGGGCCCGCAATAGAGATGGGGCGCGATCTGCGCATAGTGCGCCTCGGCCATGCCGGCGATCTTCTTGGCTTCGAGGATACCGCCCACGCGGCCCAGCGCCATCTGCAGGATCGAGGCCGCCTGTTTCTCGAGCAGCCTGGCGAACTCGACCTTTCCCGCCAGCCGCTCTCCGGTGGCGATGGGGATGCTGGTGGCGCGGGCGACCCGGGCCATCTCGTCCATATTTTCCGGCGGCACCGGCTCTTCGAACCACAAGGGGTCGAACTTCTCCAGCCGCTTGGCCAGGCGTATGGCGCTGGCGGCGGTCATCTGGCCGTGGGTGCCGAACAGCAGGTCGCACGCGCCGCCCACGGCCTCTCTAAGCAACCCGACGAATTTCTCCGTGTGCTCCAGCGCTTCCAGGGAGAGCTGCCGGGGATCGAAGGCCGTGTACGGCCCTACCGGGTCGAACTTGACCGCGGTGAAGCCCTTCGCGGCGTACGCGGCGGCGCGCTCCGCCGCCAGGTGCGGATCCTTGTAAACGTCGGTCTTATCCGCCGCCTCGGGATAGATGTAGGTATAGGACCGCAGCTTCTCGTGAACCTGACCGCCCAGCAGCTCATAGACGGGCTTGTTCAGTTCCTTGCCGATGATGTCCCAGCACGCCGTCTCGATGCCGCTGAGCACACCCATGACCGACAGGTCGGAGCGCTGGGTGTAGCCGCTGGAATAAACGTTTCGCCAGAGCCGCTCTATCTTGAACGGGTCGGCGCCGATGACGTATCGCTCACCCACATCCGCGATCATCTGCGCCACGACGTCCGGGTGGAACGGTACGGCGTAGACCTCGCCATAGCCCACCACCCCGTGGTCGGTCGTCAGCTTGACGAAGACCCAGTAAAGCCCGCCGAAATGGGGCGGCGGGTTGCCCACCACGAACGTTTTGACATCGGTGATTTTCATGAGCGCGATCCCGGTCCTGCCCAGACGTCACAATCCGGCTGTCGAGCGGCTTTGGCAAGCGAGCGCGTACGACGGTCGTGTCTCAGCTTGAAATTTGTTGCGCTGAATGCGCAACGCACGCCCGAATGTCCGATGTTGAGGGCAAAGCGGACGTCGGAGGATGGGGTCTTTGACGTCTGCTTATAGCCATAAGCGGACATTCGGGTCGTTCCTTTCAGCGTGGATTCTCTCATCGATGACGGCTAATCTCCTGGCCAGGAGAAATTAGGCATGGAACGCCGTCTCGCTGCCATATTGGCCGCTGACGTGGTCGGATATTCGCGGCTCATTCGGGCCGACGAGGAGGGCACCCTCGCGTCCCTCAATGCGATCCGAAAGGAGCTGGTCGATCCGAGGATCGCCGAGCACCAGGGACGCATCGTCAAGCTCATGGGCGACGGCATGCTGGCCGAGTTCGGCAGCGCCATCGGCGCGGTGCAAATGGCCGCTGAGGCGCAGCAGGCGATCGCCCAGCGAAATTCAGAGCTGCCGGAAGATCAACGGATCGAGTTTCGGATCGGCGTCAATCTCGGCGACGTGGTCATCGATGGCGACGACATCCACGGCGATGGCGTCAACTTAGCGGCGCGGCTGGAGGCACTGGCGGAGCCTGGTGGCATTTGCATATCGGCGGCCGTCTACGACCAAGTACGGGACAAGCTCGACATGCCGTTTCGCGACATGGGAGAGCAG
>JAZFZX010000111.1:0-9890 GCA_036444135.1 Kiloniellales bacterium
TGCTGGAACCAATCCCGAGCCCGGTCCTGAGCCTGATCGAAGGACAACACACCGACACCATCGGCCTCAATGGCATCGTCTGCTTTGCGGATAGCTTGGTAATTCTTGCGACCGTCCGGGCTTTGCCAGCGCGCGATCCAGGTGCCGCCCGACTTGCCCTTGCGGTAGCCGAGCGCACAGCCTCGGGCGATCCTGGCCCAGTAAGGCTCACGCCGCTGGACGAGCTTGGTGCGGGCTGAGCGGGTGTCGATCTTGGCGGATTTGGTGCGGCGGGGCATGATGGAAAACCCTTATACGGATAATATACGGATAAGACGGGCATGAACGCCAGCGATACACCAGCGAACGCTAACGTACAGAATACCTTATGTCCTGTGTATTTAGGCGAACTGTGGCGGACTTACAAGGATGGATTATCCGCCAGTGAACGGTGGCGCTGCAAAAGGTGGAACGCTTGTGGAATCGGAAATTTGGCACGTCAGCCCGCCCGAACCGCTCGCCGGCGGTTCGCCGACGTCGGCGGGGCTAAAGCCGAGATCCAACCTCTAGGCTCTCGATGGTCGCGCGGCCGCGGGCACCGGCCTCACGCCTCGCCGCGCTCCTCCCGGCGGGCGCGCACCAGGGCCCGGTGATAGGCCGCCATCACCTTGTGCTCGTGCGCGACGCCGACGAGCGTCATGGTCTCGTGATCGCGGACCACCGGCAGATGCGCCTCGCCACAGGTGCTGAACACCTTGACGGCGCTGATCAGATCCTCGTCCATCGTAAGGACGGCGGGTTGCCGGCGCGCGACGTTCCGGGCCGACCAGTCGCGGTCGTGGCTGTCGTCGAAGGCCGCGTCGTGCAGGTCGGCGAAGGTGATCTTGCCGGACAACTGGCCCTCTGCGCCGACCACCAGCAGTTCGCCCCAGGGCGCCGTCTGCAGACCGTCCTTGACCTCCGACAGCGGCGCATCGTCGGCGATGGTCTGATAGCTGGCGTCCATGACGCTCTCGACCCTCGTGTCGCGCAGCAAATTGATCTCCTGGCCCTCCTTGAGCGAAAGGCCGCGGCGTTCGAGCTGCCAGTGGAAGAAGGAGTAGCCGTGCACCTGTTGCGTTATGATCGATGATATGACGGTGGCGATCATGACGGCGACCATCAGCTCATAGTCGCCGGTCAGCTCGAAGATCATCAGGATCGTGGAAATCGGCGCGCCAAGCACGGCACCTGCGACCGCCCCCATGCCGATCATGGTGTAGGCGCCGTGACCCGAGGAAAGGTGCGGAAAGGCGCTGGTCGCGAGATTTCCGTATGCGCCGCCGACCATCGCTCCGATGAACAGCGACGGTGAAAAGACACCGCCGCCGAATCCGCCGGCCAGGGAAATCGAGGTCGCCAAGGTTTTAAGAGCGATCAAGGCGACCAACAGCCATAGGGGATAAAGTTCCGACAGGGCCGCGTCGGTCGATCCGTATCCCACGCCCAGAACCTGGGGAAAGGCGATGGCGATGGCGCCGACACAGAGGCCGGCAAAGGCCGGGCGGCTCCAGCTCGGCAACGGCACACGGGCCACGGCTTCCTCGGCCACAATAATCGAACGCATGAAGAGGATCGCCGCCACCGCGCTGACCACGCCCAGCAGGGCGAAGGAGGGAAATTCCCAGAACGAGGCAATCACCCAGTTCTGGGGCAGGATGAAGGCGGGAAAATCGCCGTAGTACATGCGGCTGACGATGGTTCCGGTCACCGAGGCGAGCACGATCGGCGCGAAGGCCGACAAGGCGTAATGGCCGACCACCACCTCGAGCGCGAAGAAGGTCCCGGCGATGGGTGCATTGAACGAGGCCGCCACCGCCGCCGCCACCCCGCATCCGAGCAAGGTCCGCGACAGCCCGCGCCCCAGGCGTAGCCGCTCGGCCGCCCAGCCGCCGAGGCTCGCACCCAGATGGACCACCGGCCCCTCGCGCCCCACCGAGGCGCCGACACCGATCGACGCGGCGCTGACCAGCGCGGCCTTGAGGCCGACGAGCGGCGACATGCGGCCGCCCTTGAGCGCGCTGGCTTCGATCACGTCGGCCACGCCCTCCGGGCGCCGGTGCGGCATGAAGAAATGAACGAACAGGCCGATCGCCAGCCCGCCCAAGGCAGGGACGAGCAAAAGGTGCCACCACGCCAGCCCGGCAGCGAGCGTGGCCACCTTCTCGCCGCCAAAGCCCAGGGTTCCCCGCTGCACCAGATCGATTGTCTGCCGGAAAGCAATGGCGGCGAGGCCGGAGGCCACACCGATGACGATCGCCAATAGGGAAAGGATGAGCTGGTTGCTGCGGCGCAACCGAATGATGAGGCCACGCAGATACCGGTCACGGCCCGCGGTCTGAGGCATGAGAAACGAATCCGTTGATTTTCCGACATTAAACGCCGAGGCGACCGCTGGCGAAAGCCCCGCGACAGACCTCCGCCGCTCATCGCAATGCGCAGCGAGGCCCCACAGCGAAGTTGGATGTTGGCGAACGGCGCAGCGAATGGCATCCGGATCGGCAGGCCGTCCTCGCCGCAACGGCAGGGTTCGCGACGGGCGGCAGCCCGCTCAGTTGCAGCGGCCCACGGAGCCTTCCGCGCAAACCCGCTCGCCGTCCGTCCAGGTGGCTCCGGACAGATCCGCGCGGGTCATATCGGCGCCGGTCAGCCGCGCACCGGTCAGGTTCGCATCGCGCAGAATGGCGCGGAACATCCGCGCGCGCCGCAGGTCGACGCCGACCAGCGAAGCCCCCGTCAGATCCGCCTTCGTGAGATCGGCCTCGTAAAGCTTGGCGTCATCGAGCACTGTGCCCTGCAGCGTCGCGTTCACGAACTTGGCGCGGTACGCCTCGGCCCCCGACAGATTGCTGCCCGAGAGATCCGCACGGAAGAAGCTGCCGTCGCGCAGGCGGGACCCGTTCAGGTCCACGCCCGTGAGGTTGAGACCGTCCATGGCGCAGCGCTGCCAGTTGACGCCCGGCGCCGGCGGATCGGTGCAGGAGGCCCGCGCGCCCGCCGGGAACACCAAAACCGCGAGCACCACGGTCAACAAGGACTTGAGAGTCGATCTTAAGAACCACGCGTAAAGCATGCTGCTAGACTTAGGCATCATGTCCTTCAAGGCAATCCCAATCCGTCGATTGGATGCCGATTCTCCCTCAGCCCCCGGAATCACCAGCCCGCTGCGGCAGAATCGGGCGTGAGTAATTCCCCAAGATGCCCGGTGCCGCGCTTCGGCCCGCCAGGGCGGGGCTCGCTGCAGGTGGCGCCGGCGAAAATCGATCAAATCCAAGAAAAATTATATAATCAGTAACTTATGGATTGTTTTTTGGAAAGGAAATGAGGACCGACGCACTCCCGGCAGCGCCGCATTTGCGGCATTTGTGCCACAGCCGCCCGAGCCACGGAATTTTTGCCCCCTGGTCTCTAGCGTTCGGGTCGCGCCTGTGTTAGCTGAATCGTGGCGAACTGGGATCGTGCTCCTGGGGAAATCCGGCCTCTGGCGAGGCCGTTTCCCGTGACTTTTTTGACCAAGTCGATCAAGGGTTTCGGCGGCGCGCACATCGAAGGTTAGGGATTTCGAGCACATGCCGGGCAATCGTCTAAAGACGGGGTTCGCAGCCGGGACGTCGACGCTCGGGGCTTCTCATCAGCTGGTCTTCGGAACGCGGTGATGGGGCGGATTGTGGCTATGCGATTCAAGCCGGGCACGGGCTATCTGTGGGCCTGGCTGGCTATCCTTTTCTCCATCGCCCTTTTTGCCGCCGCGCCGGCCTGGGCCGGCGAGCTGGATGAATTCGACGACGACCCCTTCGCCGGCTACGAAGACATCGAGGAAGACAACGATCCCCTGGAAATTCCCAACCGCTTCATTTTCGCGTTCAACCAAGCCCTCGACTTCGCCCTGATCCGACCAATTGCATGGGTCTATCGCGAGGCCGTGCCTCAGGTCGTGCGGAATTCCATCCGCAATTTTCTGCGAAACCTGAAGACGCCCGTCATCCTGGCCAACGACTTTCTGCAAGGCGATCTGGAGCGTGCGCGGATCACGACCGTGCGCTTCGTCATCAACACGACGGGCGGCCTGCTCGGGTTCTTCGACCTGGCGACCGACGAGGGCTACCCCTATCACAGCGAGGATTTCGGACAGACGCTCGGCACATGGGGCGTTGGCGAAGGCGTCTATCTGGTGCTGCCGCTCCTGGGGCCGTCGAGCGCCCGCGACGCGACCGGTCTGGTCGTCGACCATTTCATGGATCCGCTAACCCATATCGCCAACAACCAAGATAAAGAGGAATGGCTGCTCTATCGGACCGCGCTAGAAGGCCTGGACTTCCGCGCCCGCAACATCGACACGTTGGACGAGATCGAGCGGGACTCGCTCGACCTCTATGCGCGTCTGCGTTCGCTCTACCGCCAGCACCGCAAAGCCGAGATCGACAACATGACCGATGCCGACAGCGAGCAGGACGTCGGCCTATACGGCCCGCGGGTCAAAACAAAGGTGGTGCAAGAATGAACCCGCTCCGCGCGCGCCGGCACCTGATTGCGGCAGGTGGCCTGATGCTGGCCGCACCGGCACTACTTCTGTGGCCAGCGCCGGCAGCCGGCAACGCCCCGCATCCGGCCGCCGCTTACCTCGGTGCCGTGAGCCAGCGCGCCATTGCCGGCCTGACGGACCCGGAGCGAACCGACGGGGAGCGCGAGGCCCTGTTCCGCGAGCTGCTGAACGAGGCTTTCGATATCGCGACGATCGGGCGATTCGTCGTCGGGCGATATTGGCGCAAGGCGAGCAAGCAACAGCAGCGCGACTTCTTGCAGATCTTCGAGGACGTGGTCGTCCAACGTTTCCTGCCGCTGTTCGGCATGTACAACAACGAACGGCTGATCGTGGGCAATGGCCGGGCCGACAAGCACAACCCACGGATCGTCGTCGTCGATTCCACCTTCGTCGATTCCCAAGGTACTGTCGTGAAGGTCAATTGGCGCATGCGCGACAAGGAAAACCGCTTCCAAATCTTCGATGTCATGGTCGAAGGCATCAGCATGGCCATCACGCTGCGCTCCGAATACGCATCGGTGATCAAGAACGCCGGCGGCCTCGGAGGGTTGATCGAGCTGCTGCGCGAAAAGCTGGAGCGCGGCGAATTCGTGCCCAAGGCGATCGGCAGCATCCAGTAAGCTGGTTCAACGGGTCAGCGGCCTGTATTTGATGCGGTGCGGCCGGTCGGCTTCGGCCCCCAGGCGGCGCCGGCGGTCGGCCTCGTAGTCCTGATAGTTGCCCTCGAACCAGACCACCTGGCTGTCGCCCTCGAAGGCCAGCATGTGGCTGGCCGTGCGGTCGAGGAACCAGCGGTCGTGGCTGATGATGAGGACGCAGCCGGCAAACGACAGCAGCGCGTCTTCCAGACTTCTGAGGGTGTCCACGTCCAGGTCGTTGGTCGGCTCGTCCAACAGCAGCACGTTGGCGCTGGATTTCAGCATCTTGGCCAGATGCACCCGGTTGCGCTCGCCGCCCGAAAGCTGGCCGACCTTCGTCTGCTGGTCCGGACCGCGGAAATTGAAGCTCGCCACATAGGCCCGCGATTGCACCGTGCGCTTGCCGAGCTCGATCGTATCGCGGCCCTCGGAGATCTCCTCCCAGACGTTGTTGCCGGCGTTCAGGGTCTCGCGGCTCTGGTCGACGTAGCCGAGCCTGACCGACTCGCCTAGGCGGAGCGCGCCGCCGTCGGGCTGTTCCTGGCCCGTGATCATGCGGAACAGCGTGGTCTTGCCGGCCCCGTTCGGGCCAATGATGCCGACGATGCCGCCGCGCGGCAGGCGAAAGCCCAGGTTCTCGATCAGCAGGTGGTTGCCGTAGCCCTTGCGCAGCCCTTCGGCCTCGACCACCAGGTCGCCCAGCCGCGGGCCCGGCGGGATGACGATGCGCCCGGCCTCGGGCGCCCGCTCCTTCTCGTCGCTCAGCAGCTTTTCGTAAGCGTTGACGCGCGCCTTGGCCTTGGCGTGGCGGGCCCGCGGGCTTTCGCGGATCCACTCCAGCTCGCGGGCCAACGTGCGCTGCCGGGCGCCCTCGGCCTTCTCCTCCCGGGCCAAGCGATTCCGTTTCTGCTCCAGCCAGCTCGAGTAGTTGCCCTCGTAGGGGATGCCGTGGCCACGGTCGAGCTCCAGGATCCAGCCCGCCACGTTGTCGAGGAAATAGCGGTCGTGGGTGACACAGACCACGGTGCCCGGATAGTCCTCGAGATGGCGTTCCAGCCAGGCCACCGATTCGGCGTCCAGGTGGTTGGTCGGCTCGTCGAGCAGCAGCAGGTCCGGCTTCTGCAGCAGCAGCCGGGCCAGCGCGACGCGGCGGCGTTCGCCACCGGAAAGCGTGGTCACGTCGGTCTCGCCGGGGGGGCAGCGGAGCGCGTCCATGGCGATCTCGACGGTGCGGTCCAGGTCCCAGGCGTCGGCGGCGTCGATCTTCTCTTGCAGATCCGCCTGCTCGGCGATCAGGGCGTCCATCTCCTCAGGCGTGAGGTCCTCGGCGAAGCGGGCGCTGACGGCCTCGAAGCGGTCGACCAGCGCTTTGGTCTCGGCCAGGCCCTCCATGACGTTGCCGGCCACGTCCTTGGCCGGATCGAGCTCCGGTTCCTGCGGCAGGAAGCCCACCTTGGCGCGCTCGGCCGCCCAGGCCTCGCCGGCAAACTCGGTCTCGATGCCGGCCATGATGCGCAGCAGCGTCGACTTGCCGGCACCGTTGAGGCCAAGCACGCCGATCTTGGCGCCGGGAAAGAACGACAGCCAGATGTCGTGCAGCACCTGCCGCCCGCCGGGGTAGGTCTTGCCCAGACCCTTCATGACGTAAACGTATTGGTAGGAGGCCATGGCTTGCGGCCACTCCGTTCGAAAAAGATGTCAGACGGGCGCTCGGCCCGCGGCGCGCCGGTTGTAACCAAAGGCGGGCGCTAGGGAAAGGGCGGCGGACGAACGGCCGAAAGTGAGGGCTTCAAGCCAACGATGTGCCATCACCCTCCAACGCCCCTGGCTCGGTGCCGCCCGCCCGTTCATAATGTCCGGGAGGCACCTGCCTGGAAGGAGTTACTTAGCATGGCGCGGGATCTCGCGCGTTCGATCATCGCCCTGATGTGCGCCGCCGGTCTCGGCTTGACGCTGGCGGCCTGCTCGCCGGACGTCGGCAGCGAGGACTGGTGCGACGACATGAAGGAGAAGCCGAAGGGCGACTGGACCGCGAACGAGGCGGCCGATTTCGCCAAGCATTGCGTTCTGTAACAGCCGCCGGTACATGCCGCCGGGGCAGGAGAAAACGAAACACCCATGACCGATGAAACCGACATCCGCGCCACCGGCGGCTGCCTGTGCGGCGCGGTGCGTTACGAGGTGCGCGGGCCCCTCAACGATGTGTCGCTGTGCCACTGCAGCCAGTGCCGGCGCACTCACGGCCACGTCGGCGCCTACACCAACACACCCATCGACGCCTTCCACCTGACCGAATCCCAGGGGCTCAAGTGGTACCGGTCGTCCGCGAGCGCGCGCCGCGGGTTCTGCGGCGTCTGCGGGGCAAGCCTGTTCTATGCGCCGAGCGAGGGCGACCGGATGGCGATCGCGGCGGGCTCGATCGACCTGCCCACCGGGCTCAAGTGCGTCAGCCACCTGTTCGTCGATGACGTCGCGGACTATTACACCCTCGACGACGATCTGGAGAAGTTGTCCGGCTGGACCTAGCGCGCCTTTCCCATACTTGGAGCCGGCGCCGGCCCTCTCCCCCGCCCGGCCACCCTGATTTTACAATGGATTGGGTGGCCGGGCGGGGGAGAGGCTGGGCCCGTTGGAATTGAAAGAGGTCGAGCGCGCGACCGCGCGCCTCAAAAGATCTCGCCCGTGAACTCGTGGGCGACGCGCTTGCGCAGGCCATCGATGGCCTTGAGGGAATCGACCAGGATGTCGCGCTCGCGCTCGGACATGGTATCGGGGTGAACGTGGTTTCCGACCGGGTGCCCGGCCTTGAAGTCGGCGATCTGCTCGCGCAGCAAGAGGCCCGTGATATGGCCGAAGGCGCCGCGCAGATAGTCGGCATCGTCGTCGTTCAGGACATCGAGGGTGTGTAGGGCTTCGATGCGCTGCAGGGTCGAGGTCTTCTCGACGCCGTGCTTGAGCGCCAGCAGGCGCACGTTGCCGACCAGCGGAAGGGTGCCCATGTGCTTCAGGTTGATCTCGCCGCGGTGCTCGGGCTTGTCCTTTTCCGTAACCAGGCGCCCGAACCAGCCGAGCGCCACCCCGAGGCGCGCCGATTCCCGGTGCAGTTCGGCTAGGAAGGCGGGGCTCTTCTCGGCCATCTCCACGGCCACGGAACGCAGGTCGCGCACCATCTCCAGTTCGCCGTAGGCGCCGCGGAAATCGAAGAAGATGTCGGAGAATTGGACGGCGATGGTGCTGCGCTTGCGGCCCCAAATCTGAATCTGCTGGCGCCATTGGCTGCGGGTCTTGCGCCACACCGGATTGGTGGCCATGACGTAACCGCGGCACAGGGGAAAGCCCACCGTATCCAGGTCGCGGGTCATGCGTTCGGCCAGCTCGATGAAAAAGCCGTCGATCTGCGCATGCTCGCTGTCCGGGTAGTCGTCCAGGATGAAGCCGTTGTCCTGGTCCGGGTAGAGGAAACTCTCGCCGCGGCCGCCGGAGCCCATGACGATGAGCGCGAAGGCCACCGGCGGGTCGCCCCAGCCGCCTTCGGCCATGGCCGCCAGGTTGGCCTCGATGATGCGGCGGTGAATGTCGCGGTTGATGTGGGTGATCAGCGCCTGGATTTCCGGAACCGGGACGTTGTCGTCGAACAGATCCTCGGCCAGGTCCACCTGCGCGGCCTTGATCTTGCGCAGCCCGTCAAGGCTGCCCTCGTGCGACACCAGTTCGATGCGCCGCAGAATGGTCTCGCCAGCCACCGTGAGGGCCTCGTTGAGGTCGATCAGGCCCACCGGCTTGCCGTCGTCGTCGATCACCGGCATGTGGCGCCAACCGAACCGGCGCATGCGCGCCACGGCGAAATAGAGATAGTCGTCGGCGCTGATCGTGCGCACCGGTGCGGTCATGACCTGGGTGACGGGCTCCCCGCCCTCGCAGCGCAGAGCAATGCGGCCGGCTACGTCGCGCTCGGTCACGATGCCGCTCAGCCGTCCCGCCTGGTCCACGACGAGGGCGCTGGTCGACTTGGCGGCCGACAGCCGGGCCAGCAGATCGGCGACGTTCGCGCCCTGGTCCAGGATCACCGGCGGCGAAATCATGTGATCGCCGACGAGCTGCGAGAAGATCTTGGTCTGCGACTGCATGGGCTTTCATTAGCAGCGTTGGTCGACGCTGAACAGCCGGCGCCGGCTGCTGATCCAGGCCCGGCGCGACCCTATCCGAACCGAACCACCCCCAAGACATCCTGGAACAGCACCAGGAAGAAGAAGGTGGCCGCGATGCAGCCGAACAGGAGCCGCACGAAATCCGTCTTGCCCTCTTCATCACGATAAGTGATGCCGTGCCATGCGATGAACGCCGTCACGGCGAGGAACAGGTAATTGATCGGCGTCTCCCATTCCCCGGCAAACTCGAACATGCCAACCCACCTCCTCGAGACCACACGAATGGTGCGGCGAAACACGCCTACGGGTGGCTGTTTAGCAAAGCCGGCGGCGAACCGCTAGGGCGTCGGCTGCGCCGGGAAATCGTCCTTGTCGAAATAAGGCGGCAGCACCGAACCCCCTTCGCCAACGGCGAAATGGCCGGCGAAGAGACCGCCCACCAGCACCACGGCCAAGATCATGGTGGCGATCGTAAAGCGCCGCACACCATGCGATACGTGGGTGACGTATTCGCGGTCGTAGCGGTGATAGAAGGGGTCGCTG
>JAZFZX010000112.1:0-5181 GCA_036444135.1 Kiloniellales bacterium
TCGACCGTGATGACGCCCTCGTTGCCGACCTTCTGCATGGCCTCGGCGATCATGCCGCCGATCTCGCGGTCGCCGTTGGACGAGACCGTGCCGACCTGGCCAATCTCTTCGGACGTTTTGACCTTCCTGGACCGTTTTTCGAGGTCGTTTACCACCGCCCTGACGGCCATGTCGACGCCGCGCTTGAGGTCCATCGGGTTCATGCCCGCGGCCACCGCCTTGGAACCCTCGTGCACGATGGCTTGGGCGAGCACCGTAGCCGTGGTGGTGCCGTCGCCGGCGATGTCGCTGGTCTTGGAGGCCACCTCGCGCACCATCTGGGCGCCCATGTTCTCGAACTTGTCGGCCAGTTCGATCTCCTTGGCGACGGTCACGCCGTCCTTGGAGATGCGCGGCGCGCCGAAGGATTTGTCGAGCACCACGTTGCGGCCCTTGGGGCCCAGCGTGATCTTCACCGCGTCGGCCAGGGTGTTGATGCCGCGCAGCATTCGATCGCGCGCGTCGACACCAAATTTCACTTCTTTAGCTGGCATATGTCTCTAGCTCCTATCCGGTAAGTCCTTGCGGCCTCAGGCGGCCTTCTTTTTGCCCTTTTTGGCGGCTTTTCCCTCGATGATGCCCATGATGTCGGACTCCTTGAGGATCAGGTAATCGACGTCGTCGATCTTGACTTCGGTGCCGGACCACTTGCCGAACAGGATTCGGTCGCCGGCCTTGACGTCGAGCGGATGGACCGTGCCGTCTTCGGACTTGGCGCCGCCACCCGTCGCCACCACAACACCCTCCATGGGCTTCTCTTGGGCGGTATCGGGAATGATGATCCCGCCGGCTGTCTTGTCGTCCTGCTCGAGACGCTCAATCAGCACACGGTCGTGCAAAGGTCGAAACTTCATATCGCTCCCCTCGTGGTTCGATGGATCGGTTCGATTGGAATGGCGTAAATGCCTGAAAAGACATCACTCCGTTGTTTGTTAGCACTCTCATGAAGTGAGTGCCAAGGATCTAGTGATTGCCGGAATTCCTGTCAAGGCCGGGCCGGCCAAGTCAGCCGGAAAGGTTCGGCCGATTTGGCAGCACTCTCAGGGAATGGCTGCTAACTCCCGGTAAACAAAGGATTTTTTTGTTGCGCCCGCAAATTCGCGAAGTCACACTGTATGGCGCGTGGCAAACACCTGCGGAGGGACTCATGGCCATGAGCGGGCTCAAAGCACAACTGGCGGGTCACCGGCTGACGACGGCCGAAATCCTCTACCACATGCCGGATCACCCCGCTCTGCTGCAGTCCT
The DNA here is from genome assembly GCA_036444135.1 of Kiloniellales bacterium. Lineage (GTDB taxonomy): Bacteria > Pseudomonadota > Alphaproteobacteria > Kiloniellales > JAKSDN01 > JAZFZX01. The sequence continues at coordinate 1,287 of JAZFZX010000112.1, forward strand.
TCATCTGGCAGGACTACGATATGGCGCCGGATTTTCCGGTTCTGCACCGTTTCCTGAGCTTTTGGGAGCGGGAACTCGACGGCAAGCTGCATTCGGTGCGGGTTGCGGCGGTTTCCGTCATCGAGCCCCCCTCCGTGCGCATCGCCAAGGCCTGCCTCACGCTCCATTGACCGGCCGCCGGGCCGCCGCCGGTCTTCCCTGGAACAGGCGCGTTAAGACAACCGCTGCGCTGTTGCGCCGCTTCGAATTCATCGACGCCGAGCGAGACATCCACGGCGAGTACAAGCCCCAGATCGACCGGCATGGCCCGGCTCGGCGAGGTCAGGCAGGCGAACTGTAAACCAGGCCGATCAGCCCTACCCGGCGGATCATGGCCACCGCCCGGCGTCGTGATCGCGATAGCGCAGATGCATTGCACGACCTTTGGAAGAGCCAAGGTGGCACGCTAATCGCCTTCCAGGTTGGCCACAATCACCGCAAGGTATCCGGCGCCGGGCACCTTGGCGCGCCGGTCCGCGGCCATTAGTCTGGCCCGCGCATGCGAGCCAACGACCGGGCGCCGGCGCTGTCCATGACCACTGCCGCGAACATCGAACCACACGCGCAGGACGCTGCGCAGCCTGGCTGGCCGAGGCGCCATGACCGGGCGGTGGCCTGCTGGCTGTTGCTCTGCTGCGCCATGATCTTCGCCATGGCCGTGATCGGGGCGATCACCCGCCTCACGGAATCGGGTCTGTCCATCATGGAGTGGGCCCCGGTCCGCGGCATCCTGCCACCGCTGAGCGAGGCGGAGTGGGCGCGGCTTTTCGCTCTCTACCAGCAGACCCCGGAGTATCGGGAGCTCAACGCGGACATGACCCTCGGTGCGTTTCGCGAGATCTTCTGGTGGGAGTACGTACACCGCCTGTGGGGGCGGCTGATCGGCATCGTGTTCCTGCTGCCGCTCGTCTGGTTCGCGCTGCGCCGCCGCCTGCGGCCGGGCCTGGCGCCCCATCTCTGGGCCGTCTTCGCGATCGGCGCCCTGCAGGGTCTGATGGGCTGGTACATGGTGGCCAGTGGCTTTGCGGCGCGGACCGACGTGAGCCAGTACCGCCTGGTGGCGCATCTGTTGATCGCCTGCATCATTTATGTCTACACGCTTTGGCTGGCCCTCGGCCTTCTGCAAGGGCCGTCACCGGCCAATCCGGGACGCAGCGGCGGCGCCTTGAGGTTCGCCCTGGCGGCACTGGCGGGGCTGGTGCTTCTGACCATCGCGTCGGGCGGATTCGTGGCCGGGCTCAACGCCGGCTTGATTTACAACACCTTCCCGCTGATGGACGGCGCGCTGGTGCCGGACGGCTACACGACGCTGCAGCCCTGGGCCTTGAACCTGTTCGAAAACCACGCAGCGGTGCAGTTCAATCACCGGGCGCTGGCCATACTCACGCTGACGGCCGCGATCGCGGCCTGGATCTGGTCGCGGCGCTTCGCCCTGCCGCCGCGCGCGCGCACTGCGATGGGCTTGCTGGCCGCCATGGCCGCGGCGCAGGTCGGCCTCGGCATCTCGGCCCTGTTGCTCGTCGTCCCGGTATGGCTCGGCGCCCTGCACCAGGCAGGCGCGCTCGCCTTGTTGACCTTTGCGGTCTGGGCCCTTCACGGCTTGCGCCAAGAGCCCGATCGCCCGCCGCCGAAGCAAGAGGAAGCCACGGCCCCATAAGTTCCACCGATTGCCAAGAGGCCCCTTGGCAGCGGCGGTTCCCAGCCACTAGGATGCGCCGCCCACCGACTCGGACAGGACCCACCGCGCCATGCTTTTGAAGCTCCCGGAAGTATTCAGCAAAGACGAGGTCCGGGAGATCCGCGACTGCCTTTCGCGCATCTCCTTCAAAGAAAAGAAAAAGCCCATGGAACGCGGGGGCGAGACGGTCGGCCTGCTCAAGAACAATCTGCAAATTCCCTCCGGGCATCCGGACGCACGGCCGGCAGCGGAGATAGTCGGCAAGCGCCTGACAACGCACCCCCAGTTCAGCACCTTCGCCCTGCCCAAGAAGATACACATGATGTTCAACCGCTACGACCCGGGCATGTTCTATGAAAGGCACGTCGATTCCGCGATCATGACGCACCGGCCCGGCGAGCTGGCGCGCACCGATCTCTCGTTCACGGTCTTCCTGTCCGAGCCGGAGGAATATCAGGGCGGTGATTTCGTCGTGGAGCTGGAGTTCGGCGAGGCACGCATTCGCGAGCCGGCGGGCAACGTGATCGTCTATCAGGCCGATACCCTTCATGGCGTCGAAGAGGTGACGGAAGGCGCGCGTTGGGCCGTGGTCGGTTGGATCGAATCCTTCATCTCCGATCCGACGGAACGGGAGATCCACTTCGAGCTGTCGGTGGCGATCAAGGACGCGCAGGAGGTGGTCGACACGGACCTGCGGCGGCGCTTCGAACGCGTGCACGAGCGGCTGGTGCGGCGCTGGGTCAAGACCTGAAGCCAGGAGGCCTGGTCGCTCCCGCCGGACTTCGAATACCGCTAGATTCCACTCAATTCGGCGATGCCGATCGCGCCTTCTCCGGCGCCGCTGTAGAGCAGAAACACGCGGCCGCCGTCTTCGAACAGGCAGGGGTCGCGCAATTCATTGACCGGCGCCTCGGCGGCGCCGGCCGCCGAAGGCTTCAGCGGCAAATCGCCGCCTTCCCAACGCCGCTCCGGGCGCAGCACTTCCATTGGCGCCGACAGCCGCCAGTCCCGCCAATCCTCGGCGAGATCGATCGTCCCGTGAAAAATGCGCTCGGGTGCGTCACCGAACCGTGTCCAGACCACATGCAAGACATGGCCCCGCGGCAAGGCGGCGCTGTGTCTCGTGGCGGGATCCAGCGGTACGGGTCCCGTCTCGAAATCCCGCAGGCCGTCCTGCGAGCGAAGAACGACGTTCGGATAGGCCAACGCGTACCACCAGCCGCCATAGCGGAAGACACGGAAGTAAGCCGGTCCAAGGAGGTCGGGCAGGACTTCGAAGGCGAGGCCGTCCCGCGACAAGCCAACGCGCGTCATTTGCGCGCCGTCGGCAAGCAGGCCGTGAAAATACATCCGGATGCGACCCTGGTCCTGGTCCACATGAGCGTCGGGCGAGGCGACGTGAGGGTACAGCCAATCCTGCCCTCCTTTCGCCCATTCGGGCGGCGGGCCCGGCGGCGACGGCCGGTCGGCACAAAACAGCGAGTCCGTGACATCGAGGCAACCGGGCGGATGCATGGCCCATGGCCCCTCGACCGCGGCCCCATAGGCCAGGCGGATATATCGGCCCTTGTGATCGGCAAAATAGAGGTGGTAACGGCCCAGCGGCGAGGCGGCCCAAGGCGGCATCTTGATGATGGATGGGCCGTTGATGTTGCCACCCATGCGCGCATCCATGCCGGGACGGATGATGGGCTGGTCGGAGAGACGGCGCGCAGTTACCGGCACGGTAAGCTACCTCGCTATCCACCTGGCCTCACGGAGCACAAGTCGCACCGGATGATCGCGTGCCGCGCCGCCCAGCCGGTTTCGGTACGGAGAGCGCGTTCACGGCTCCGCCGATGCCGGGAGGTGCTCCGACAGCGCCGCGGCCGTCTCATTCCCCGCGACGACGGGAACGATCTCGAACTCGACCAGATCGGACCACGCCGCCACCCACTGTTGCAGACGGGTGATGTCCTCGCACTCCATGATCAGGAAACAGCGGCTGAGGTCGGCTGCCGTCCAACTGCCGACGAACGTGAGCCCTTCGGGCATTAGCCGGCCTTTGTCCCGGAACCGCTGATAGGCGGACTTGGCGTCCTGGTTGCGGAACGTCTCGACAACCATAAACAGCATGGCGGTTTCCTCGTGGCGATCATCGAGGACCAGGATGCCGCAGCGCGCCCTCTACATGAAGCC
>JAZFZX010000113.1:0-11660 GCA_036444135.1 Kiloniellales bacterium
ACACGCCCAAGGCCGAGGCGAACAGGTCGAGCGCCGAGATGCTCAGCCCTTCGAGCCGCCGCCTGGGCTTCAGCAACATGGCCGGTCACCCCGCGTAGAGGCGGTTGATCAAGTTGTCGAGGCAGTATTGGCCGACCTCGTTCAGAGCCCCTTCCTCGCGCGCCTGGACGATGTGTTGAATGAGCACCACAACGGCCGACATCACCAAGGCCAGCAAGGTCGTGTTGAAGGCGACCGCCAGACGCTTGGTGAGCTCCGCCAGCAAGGTCGGGTCCTGCAAATCGACTTGCCCGGCATAGGCCAGCGCGAGCGAGATTCCGATCACGGTTCCAATGAACCCGAGGCTGGGAATCAGCCATATGATGTAGCGCGTCATGCTGTAGTGGAGGTCGATCTCGTGCAGGAACAGCTCCAGGCTCGAATTGAGCAGGGTGCTGGCCTGCTCGATCGACCGGCTGGTCTGGAACTGCAGGGTGATGCGCTGGATCAGCCGCGGCAGGAAGCGGCTGTCCCCCGCCGTGCCCGGCTGCGCGGCATCGCGGGCCCTGGCATAGATCTGCCGCAAGTCCGGCGCCTGCAGGATCGTCGTTTCGTCTTCCGGCAGATAGCCGGCTTGCAGCTGGCGCCGCTCGGCCCGCGCCTCGCGCCAGCGCACGAACAGCTCGCCCAGGCCGACCATGAAGACCAGCCACATGAAGTTCTGCACCGTAATCGGATAGGTGCCCCGTTCCCGGTCGATGAGAAGCGCGTCCCAGGGCGCCTCCAGCGTCGCCTCGAAAATCTTGATCAGGGCGACCGCCGCCAGCATGGCCGTCGCCAGAACCGCAGGATAGGAGAACACGCGCCGGATGCGCGGCCCCGTGCGGCGCAACTGCTTGCGATCAACGGTGTTTTCGGCCACGGCCTAGATCCTCCGCCTTACGATTTCGCCGGTCCGCGGGTCGCGCTCCACGGGACCGCGCAGTCCAGGCTCGCCCGTGCCGCCGCCCGCGCCCGCGGGCTGGGTGCCGCGCACGTCCTGCGGACGCATGGCCAGAAGTTCCTCGACGGTCGCCCGATACTGGCCCAGCCGCAAGGGCTGGCCCGGCGCGACGAAGCTCTGCCGGGTGCGCTCCCAAACCTCTTCGCCATGACGCCTGGCGACCGCGCGCCAGGTGCCGCTGTCGCCGCCGCAGTCGGTCAGGTGATAGCGGCCGTCGTCGGTCAACACCAATTCCGCGTGCTGCCGGGCCACCGAGGAATCGGCAACCACGATATCCGCATCTGAGCTTCGGCCTATGACAAGGGTGTGCATCGCCATGGTTCGCTGTTCCCGCCTTACTGCGCCGATCGCCGCACCTGTGGCCGGCGGTTGCCTTTGAGCTCGTTGTCTTCCATGACGACCTCACCGGCCCCGCCGAGCACGATTGCGTGGCCGCTGTTCTTGGTGATGCGGTTGCCGACAATGCGGCCACCGCCGCCGCCGACCACTAGAATTCCGTGCTGTTCGCCGCCGGCAATTTCGTTGTTGGAGACCAGCGGCGCCGCGCCACTTGCGATCACCACACCGGACATCTTGCTGCCCTGGATGACGTTCTCCTGGTATACACCGCGCGCGCCCTCGTGAATGAACAGGCCCGCCTGGGCCGCCCCTTCGATGCGGTTGGCCGACACCTTCGGCACCGCGCCGCCGCGCACCTCGATGGCCGAGGCCCCGCTCTCGGTGATTTCGTTCTCGCTGTAGAGGCCCAAAGCGCCCTGGTCGATCAGCAGCCCGGCCTGACCGGCCTGATGAATCCGGTTGCCGCGCACTGTCGGATCCGCACCCCCCTCGACCCTGACCGCCGACTTCGTGGTGCGCTCGATCTGGTTGGCCTCGATGAAGCCGCCGCCCTGGCCCGCCACGACGATCGCCGTGCCTTCGATGTCGGCGAACATATTGTCGCGGATCACGGGCGCTGCGCCGTCGCGAATCAAGAGCGCGGTCCCGGACCAGGGACCCAGCCGGTTGCCGACGACCTCAATCGTGCCGCTGGCGATCTCCAGACACGGCGACGCGCCGTCACCGCCGTTGAACGCCAGGCCGCGAACCGAGCCGGAGGGCGCGTCGATGACCAGGCAGCTTCCCGAGATCGGGCTGATCACCACCTCTGCGCCGTCCTCCGCGACCGCCTCCAGGTGAACCGGGCGCCGCAACGTGAGGCTTTCGGCATAGGTGCCCGGGCGAATCCGGATCGTCGCACCGGCGGGCGCCCGCGCCACCGCGTCACCGACCGACAGCGCATCGCCGCCGCCGGCCGGGTCGACCAGCCACTCCTTCTTCGTGGTCTCGCTGTACCAGGTCCATCCCCACCAGCCGGCCGCTCCCGCGGCACCCGCCAGCAACACCAGCACCAGGGCCGCAGGCAGCCCACCCATCACGCGGCGGCGCGGCGCGGTTTCGGCATCACGGGCCGATCCGCCGACGCGCTGCCGTCCTTCGCCGATCAGCGCCTGGCGCGGCAGCAAGGCGGTGGGCGGCACATCGTCGGCTGGCGGCAGGTCGATGTCGTCCTCGTCCTGGATCGCCGCCGCGAGCTGGACCAGCGATGGCGCATCCGGCCGTTCAGCCTCGGCTGCCGAAGCCAAGGCCTCGCGCCAGTCCGCTGCCGAGGCCGGCCGGGCCTCCGGCGTGTCCGACAGCGCCACGTCGATGGCGCCAAGAAACTCCGGCGAATAGCGCTTGTCGCCCGCCGCCGCGCGCGCCAGGGAAGCAGTCTCGGCGCCGTCGTCCCGGGGCGCCCGGCCAACGATCAGCCAATAGGCCACCGCTGCCAGGGCGTAGACGTCGGTCCACGGACCCTGAGACTCGCCCGTGCCCCGCTCCGGCGCCGCAAATCCGGGGGTGGCCGCCGCCGGGCCGCTTTCTCCCGGCGCCGCGGCCAGCGGTGCGGCGGACCCGAAATCGAGCAGGAGCGGCTGTCCGTCCGGGCGCAGGAGTATGTTGCCCGGCGACAGGTCGCCATGCAGGAAACCGGCCCCGTGGACCTCCTCCAGGGCCTCGAGCAAGGGATCGAGCAGCTCGATCAGCGTGCGTTGGCCCATGGCCGCGCGCCACGCGGCCGGCAGCCGGTTGAGCGAGACTCCCTCTTCCCGCGCCAGGACGCTGTAGCCAATGCCGTCGCGCTCGCCGCTGTCGATCAGGCGCACCATGTTCGGGTGGCGAACCTTGGACAAGACCGTGCGCTCGCGCAAAAGGGCGTCGGCAGCAACGGTGCCGCCGCTCGCCTGGCGCACGATCACTTTGCGCCCGTCGCGACGGTCGAGCGCACTGTACGTCGCCGCACCGGGGCCTTCGCCGATCCGGGCCAGGAGGACAAAGCCGTCGAGATCTAGCTTTTCCGTCGCCACTTTCAATCCGCCGTCCTCTCTGGAAACCCGTTGTCCCGTCCGGCTTCACCGTTCATTTGCATCGCACACACCGAACGGCTCATTCCGAAGGCGTCGGCATCACGATCAAGTCGTCCTCGTCCTTCGTCTTGGCCGCCGCCTTTTTCGGTGCAGGTGCAGGCTCCGGAGCGGGCGCCGCAGCCTCGGGCTCGGGCGGCGGCACCGTGACGTCCACCGGCGGCGGCAGCGCCGTCGAGGTAGGCGCGGCCTGCTGAGCGGCGCCTTGCTGAGCGCCGCCTTGCTGATCGCCGCCTTTCTGATCGCCGCCTTGCTGGCCGCCGCCTTGCTGGACGCCGCCCTGCTGGCCGCCGCCCTGGGACGGCATCGCCGACGGCACGGCGCTACCCCCGGACGGGGCGCCTGATGACGGCGCGGTCGTGATGGCTGCCGGCATGGCCTCTTTTTCCTTGAGCCGCCACCGGCCCGAGGATTCCCGGCACCCGGTCCCCTTGACGATCAAGTCCGCGGCGCCGGGCTGGCGCAGGCTCCTCTCGTAGTCCCGGCAGGGCTCGTTCGGCTTGGGGAAATAGGTGCGAAGAATACGGATCATCCCGGAATTGCCGGTCGCCTCGTTGAACCACTCGATTTCGACGCCGGTCGGCTCACGCTCCAGCACCTGGCCGATTCGCGCCTGCAGATAGGCAATGTCACGAAAATCCGTGGCGGCCAAGGCCGCGAAGGGAACCAGCGCCGCGAGGGGCACCAGGAAAAGGCGTCTCACCGCCATGCGGATCATCACAGGTTCTCTCTCGTTCGCTCGGCCGCGCGGTTTCCCCGATATTTCCGCGGGCATCCTATCACACAAGTCCGTGCCTCAAAGCTGGGGCGCCCACCGCCCAAGACGCCCGAACACGGTCGATACCTGCGCTAGCAGGAAGTCGTTAGGGAGACGTAAAGCGACACCCGCACCGCTTGATGATCGGCACCCGGCGCCCCCGCCCTTGCGGGCCCCTGCGGCCGCGGTTCACATGACGTTGAGAGGTACGAGTGGCCGGCCCTGGTCATCCCCGTATAGACTGCCGAAAACGGCGGGATTCGGCAGGACCGCGCGCCGCGCCGCAGGTGGATTCGGAGGCACGCTATGGTACCGAGGATCAATGGGCAACGTCTGACCGGCGACCTGCGGGCGCTGCGGGCCTTCGGGGCCTGCGGCACGGGCGTCGTGCGGCCCGCGTTCTCCGCCGTGGACATGGAGTCGCGCCGCTGGCTCGCCGGGCGCATGGCCGAGGCCGGCCTGGACGCCGAGATCGACGGCGTCGGCAACGTCATCGGCCGCTCCCCCAACCCGGGCAAGGCCCTGGTCATGGGTTCGCACAGCGACACGCAGCCACGCGGCGGCTGGCTCGATGGCGCCATGGGCGTGATCTACGCCCTGGAGGTCGCGCGGTCGCTCGCCGAAGACGCGGAGACCAACGGCCTGCCCGTGGAAATCGGGTCGTGGATGGACGAGGAGGGCAGCTATCTCGGCTGTCTCGGCGCCAGCTCGTTCACCCAGGTGCTGCCGGACGCGGAGATTCTGGGCGCCGCCAACCTCAAGGGCGAGACCGTGGCCGACGCCGTCCGGGCCGCCGGGCTGGAGGGCCGGCCGCCGGCCCGATTGGACCCGGCGCGGCATGGGGCCTACCTGGAAGCCCACATCGAGCAGGGCCCGGTGCTCGAATCCCAAGGTAAGCGCATCGGCGTGGTTACCTCTATCGTCGGCATTCGCACCTTCTGGCTGACCTTTCACGGCATGCAGAATCACGCCGGCACCACGCCCATGGCGTTGCGCCGGGACGCCGGCGACGCCTTGATCGAATTCGCCTACCGGGCGCGCCAGAAGCTGCGCGCGCTGTCGGGCGAGCGGAGCGTGTTCACGATCGGCCGCGTGGTCTTCGAACCCGGCGCCGATTCGATCATTCCCGGCCAGGCCGAGATGAGCCTGCAGTTCCGCGATCCGGACGAAGCGCGGCTCGACGAGATGGAGGCCGCCGTCCGCGCGCTCGTTGAAGAGACCAATGCCGAGGCGCCGGTGCGGCTCGAGATCGCGCCAAGCACGAACTGCATGGCGGGCGCCAAGATGGATGACGGCCTCCAAAGCCACCTGGCGGACGCGGCCGAGCAGCACGCGCCCGGAGATTGGATTTTCCTGCCGAGCGGCGCCGGGCACGACGCCCAGGTCTTCGCCCGGCGGCTGCCTTCGGCCATGCTGTTCGTCCCCAGCATCGGGGGCATCAGCCACGACTTCGCCGAGGACACCGCCGAGGACGACATCATCCTCGGCTGCCAGGTCATGGCGACCGCCGCCGCGGCGATGGTCGGGGAACTCAATAGGGTCTGAACTGCCGGCAGCAAATCTCTAGAACGAACGCCGCCGCCTTTGACACATCGGCTTCGCAGAGCCCAAAGCCCCAGGTCAGTCGACGCTGTGCGCTGTCAAGAACAGGGATTTCTGGAGAGCCGTGAAGAACTGCTGATACGGCTCCGGATCCTCGACAGGCGTAATGTTGTACTGGGCGTTGGCCCGGACGATGAGCTGGGTTTCACCGCGGGGACGAATGCTGACGGTCATCCGGAGTTGGTAGCCGTCGAGCTTCGTGCCGCTGACCGATCCCAGGACGGCGTCCGCCTCGTCGATCACGAAGGATAAGTCCTGCATCGTCGCAATGATGGTGCGGAGCATCATATTCCGATCCCTGGTGTCGAACGCGCGCGACTGGATTTGGCGCAAGGCGACCTGACTTTCCGATGTTGCCAAAGCCTGTTGCCGCGAGTCGGTTTGACATCCGGCCACCAGGACGCCGGCAACAGCCATCGCGAAGGCAATCGAAAGAGACTTACCCATCATGGCTTACAACTCCTGGGCCTCGAGGAAGACTGCCTTGGAGAGCTTGGCGAAGAACTCCTGATACATTTTCGGGTCGTCCAACGGCTCGGTCTTCGAAATTTGGTTCTGAGTGTTCCATACGATGCGTTGCATTGTCAGCCGCACCGCATAGCCGTTTCGCTCCTTCAGCTCGCGTGTGATGATGGAGGCGCGGATTTTCTGCTCGTCGTCCCACGGCATTGCGACCCCGAGCAGGGCCAGTAGGAGGGAAGCGGCCACTTGGCCGGCTTCCGTCGCATCGCGGTCCTTGGACGCGACCACAACCCCGAGTTCGACTTCGCTTTCGTCGAGATTAAAGCCGAGGTCCTGCAACAAGTGGGCGGACGCCGCCAGCAGTTCGGCCTCATTGGTGGTCTCGAACACGCGGGTTTGCACCTGACGGCGCGCCAGCGAGTCGGGTGTCAACTGGAGGGCTTCTTTCGGGATCGAGGCTTCGCATCCCGCAACCATGAGCGCCGCCAAGCCTATCACGATCAGTTTGCTAAGCCGCCTGGCCATAGCTGGTGCAGCCTCAGAAGGTAGAAGTGTGGTATGCGAAATCGCGGACCATGCTCTGCTCGTCGAATTTGATGACGACGGTCAGGGTTTTTTGGGTCGTCGCGGTCGCGCCGGCGCTCGATGAATAATTGCCGCCACCTAAACCGCCGACCAAGGTATCGCCGACAATCGCACCAACCAACACCAGGGCGCTCACCCCGCCGGAGCTTGTGGAATAGGCGCGAGTCGTCGAGATCCGATCATAAACCCAGACCTCCCGCCGGTTTTCGTCCGTCGTCACGATGTTCGGTGCGCCAAGCACACTGGCGACTTCCCCTCCGGACATGCCGACGCGGATCTCGCGCTGAACGGTGCCCGCTGTCAGTCGATTGGCATCGGCGTTGGCGGCTTCGACACTCCGGGTATGGTCCTCGGCCGTCTGGCATCCAGACACGGCTAGGAGCGCCAACAACCCGCCAATGAGCCAAACCGATGGTTTCATTTTTCTACCCTCTCGAACAAATGAAAGTTCAACGACTGCGCGATTTAGCCTTCCGTCAGCTCGTCCGGACCGGTCTTTCAAACCGCCAGCGTGGCGGAGTAAATTCTCAACGAATACAACGATCTGAATAACATTCATCAAAAGCTAGCTTAAGTCTAGCGACCTCTGCAAGCCATTCTAGGTCCTTCGTCCCGGCAGTGCAAACACCTACGAATTTCCGTGGCCATTTGCCGCAGATGTGCACCCGACCGCCGCCATGACCTCGCGCCTCGCCCTTATCGGCTTCGAGACAAATCGGGGTGTGACTATACATACCCGCCGGCGGTCATGGCGGCGGCGCACTCGATGCGCACGCGCCAGCCCTCGCGGAGCCTTGTGGTCGCCAGGGACGGCGCCGACTCCGGCTCGGGCAGCGGCGCCAGCGCATCACCCTCACTCCGCGGCGGCCGCACCGGCAGGTCGAGCCGGCGCTGCCCGCTGGTGATGCTCAGAACAACGGGCGCCTGCGAGGTTCGATGGCCTGGGTCCGCCGTGCATGGATCGAACCGCTGCTCTAACATGACCGTGCGATCCGGATAACGGAAAGGCGATGGCGATGAGCCAGGCGCGGAAGATGCTCGATCTGGCCGGAGAGCTGGTCGCGGCGATCGGCTCGCCCGGCTTCGGGCGCGCGCTGCGCGGCGTGATCGACACCCTGGCCCAGATCGACAGCTTCGTCGTGATCGCCCACCACGCCCAGCAGACACCCGTCATCCTGTACGACGGTCTGCGGCCCGAGGAGCGCGGCGTTTTCTACGACCGCTATCTGAGGGGCACCTATCTGCTCAGTCCCTTCTATCAGGCCTGCATGGACGGCACGGAGCCGCGCTTCTGCCTGATCTCCGAGATCGCGCCCGACGACTTTTTCGCCAGCGAGTTCCGCAAGGACTATTACGCGCCGGCCGGCATCGTGGACGAAGCCGGCTATCTGGTGCCGGCTGGCGCCGGACATATCCTCTTGGTATCGATCGGACGCGTGCGCATCCCCGATGCGTTCGCCAAAGACGAGATTTCGCGCTTGCGCGACTTTCTGCCGCTGGTCGATGCCGCCGTGCGGCGCCACTGGCCGCCGGACGCACGCGCCGGGCAGCCGGATGGCGCGCGCCAACCCGCGATCAAGGAACACCTGAGAACGGCCTTCGAAAACTTCGGCACCTCGATGCTCACGGGGCGCGAGCGGGACGTGGCGCTCATGATGCTGCGCGGCCACTCCTCCAAGTCCGCCGCGCGGCGGCTCGACATCTCGCCGGACACCGAACGGGTTCACCGGCGCAACATATACGACAAGCTCGGCGTCTCCTCCCAGGCGGAGCTCTGTTCGCTGTTCTTCGAGGCCCTGTCCGAGACGCCCGATGCCGCCCAGGCCGATCCCCTGGCGCGGTTACTCGATCGCCGGACGGCGGGAACCTAGCGGCTCCTACCACACATTCGGTATGGCCCGCGCCGCGGGATCATCCTACCTTCAAGTCATCCAACGACAGGAAACGTACGGACGGGGGCCCATTGCCATGACAGGACATGACCTGACCCAGCTCAGAATCGACGGCGAGCGCCTGTGGGGCCGGCTGATGACCATGGCCCAGCACGGCGCCACGGCCAAGGGCGGCGTCTGCCGGCTGACCGGCAGCGACGAGGACAAGGCCGGCCGCGATCTGTTCGTGGACTGGTGCCGCGCGGCCGGCTGCGAGGTCACCGTGGACGCCATCGGCAACATCTTCGCGCGGCGGCCCGGCCGCGACGACAGCGGCGGCGCCGTGCTGGCGCACAGCCATCTGGACAGCCAGCCGACCGGCGGCAAATTCGACGGTGTGTACGGCGTGCTGGCCGCCCTCGAGGTGGTCGAGACCCTGAACGACAACGGCATCGAGACCGACGCCCCGGTCGAAATCGGCGCCTGGACCAACGAAGAAGGCGCGCGCTTCGCCCCGGCGCTGATCGGCTCCGGCGTGTTCACCGGCGTCTTCGCGCTGGAAGAGATGCGCGCCGTTACGGACAAGGAAGGCTTGGCCCTGGGCGATGAGCTGGCCCGCATCGGCTATGCCGGCGAGGCGGCCCCCGGCGACCGGCGCATCAAGGCCGCCTTCGAGGTCCACATCGAGCAGGGCCCGATCCTCGAGGCCGAGGAAAAGACCATCGGCGTGGTAGGCGGGGTCCAGGGCATGCGCTGGTACGATCTGGTCCTCGAAGGCCAGGAGGCCCACGCCGGCCCGACGCCGATGGAGCACCGCCGCGATCCCTTCCAGGCGCTCGTCCGCATCCTGCCCGAGATCTACGCCCTGGCCGGCGCCAACGCGCCCTGGGGCCGCGCCACCTTCGGCGACATCAAGGCCGAGCCAGGCTCGCGCAACACCGTGCCCGGCCGCCTCACCGTGGCGGTCGACCTGCGCCATCCGGAGCAAGAGGTGCTGGAGCAGATGGACCGGGATTTCCACGCCGCCGTCGAGCGGGAATGTGCGGCCTTGGGAATCGCGGGCCGGATCGAGCCGGTCTGGGACTGCCCGGCGGTCAAGTTCGACGCGGATTGCGTCGCCGCCGTGCGCCGCGGGGCCGAGGTGACGGGTTATCCGGCCCTCGAAATCGTCAGCGGCGCGGGCCACGATTCGGTCTACCTCTCCCGCATCGCGCCGGTCGGCATGGTCTTCATCCCCTGCGAGGGCGGGCTCAGCCACAACGAGGCGGAGAACGCCACGCCCGAGGACGTGACGGCCGGCTGCAACGTGCTGCTGCATGCGGTGTTGAGCCAGGCCGGAACCCCATGACAGGCATTTTTGAATTCTAAAGCGGAGGAAGCACGACATGGCTTTCGAATTGACCGTCCGCCACGAAGAGGGCGGCACCCCGGTTTCGGCCGAGTGGGGCGCGAACTGCGAGTACGGGCCCCTGCGCGACGTATTGCTCGGCCCGCCCGAGACCTTCCGGGCGGTGGACAACGCCCAGTTCAGCTCCGTCGTCCGCGCCACGGAACGCAGCGGCAAGGCCCTCGACTCGCAACTGGCCATGCGCCAGCACCGCGAGATGGTGGCGGCCTATGAGGACGCCGGGGTGACGGTCCACTTCCTGCCCCAGGACGAGGAGACCGGCTATCAGGTCTATGCCCGCGATTCGAGCTTCATGACCCCCTACGGCGCCGTGGTCTGCCAGATGGCCAATCCGCGGCGGCGCGGGGAATACGCCTCGGTCCTGCGTTTCTACCTGGACAAGGGCGTCCCCATCTACGACCTGGTCAGCGCCGGCGGCTTCGAGGGCGGCGACTTCAACATGATCGAGCCGGGCAGCGTCCTGATCGGCTACACCGACGCCCGCAGCGAAGGCGTCGCGGCGCGGCAGATCGGCCGCTGGATCGAACGCGAAGGCTGGGAGGTCAAGTACGCGCCGATCGATTCCTTCTACGTGCACATCGACCTGATGGTCTGCATGCTGGCCGAAAGGCTGGCGGCGGTCTGCCTCGACACCACGGAGCCGGAGATCGTCGACTGGCTCAAGTCCAAGAACATCGAGCTGGTGCCCGTCAGCTTCCAGGACACCATGAACCTCGGCTGCAACGTGGTGTCGCTGGGCAACGACCGGGTGCTCTCCACCGCGGCCAGCAAGGACCTCAACGCGCGTCTCAGGGCCATGGGCTTCACCGTCTACGACCCGGACATGACCATGTTCACCCAGCAGGGTGGCGGCGTGCACTGCATGGCCCAGCCGCTGCGCCGCGATCCGGTGTGAGTCCGCCGGCCGTGCGTAAGGGTCAGCACCGCGGCATTTTTTGTGTAGAATAGGCGCGAAAGACGCCCGGCGGGCACGGGGTCCGTAACGGGCGCAGGAAAAACGAACAGGGAGGCACGCGATCATGTTCGATCGGTTCCACAAGTCTGTCTTGACACGAGGTGCGCTCATATCCACCTGCGGCGCGGTCGCGCTGGCGGCCGTGGGTCTCGGCCTGTCGGCCGCGCCGGCGGCCGCCGCCGAGGAGCTCAATGCGCTGGTCTGGTGCGACCACACCGACCCGGCGCTGATCCAGCCCTTCGAGGAGAAGTACGGCGTCAAGGTGAACCTGAAGGAGTACGAGGGCACGGGTACGGCGCTCGCCATCATCGAGCAGTCGCAGCCCGGCGATTGGGACGTGTTCGTGGTCGACGGCGTCGACGTGCCGCGGGTGGTGGAGGCCGGCCTGCTGGCCGAGCTGCCGGTCGACCAGTTGCCGCTCGACGACATTTTCGATTTTGTCCAGATGCGCGACGTGACCTTCAAGGATGGCAAGATGTACGCCATCATGGAGAAGTTCGGCTACAACGTGGTCAGCTACAACCGGGCCAAGGTCGACCCGGCGGACATGCGCGACCTGAACACCCTCTGGTCGGACAAGTACAAGGGCCGGAT
>JAZFZX010000114.1:0-5389 GCA_036444135.1 Kiloniellales bacterium
AAGGCGATCAAGCTGGTGCCCAAGGCGCACAAGGCGCTGGTCGTCTACAACGAGGGCAGCCACTTCTCCGCCGGCGTGAACCTGGGCCTGGCGCTGTTCACCGCCAACGTCGGCGCCTGGGAACAGATCGAGGAGATGGCCGCTGAAGGCCAGCGCACCTTCCTCGCGCTCAAGCGCGCGTCTTTCCCCGTGGTGGCCGCGCCCTCGGGCCTAGCGCTGGGCGGCGGCTGCGAGATCCTGCTGCACGCGGACGCGATTCAGGCGCACGTGGAATCCTACATCGGATTGGTCGAGGCGGGCGTCGGCCTGATCCCCAGCTGGGGCGGCTGTACCGCGCTGTTGGCGCGCTATGCCGCCGACCCCAAGCGGCCGCGCGGGCCGATGCCACCCGTGGCCGCGGCGTTCGAAACCATTGGTATGGCGAAGGTCGCCAAATCCGCGGTGGAGGCGCAGGCGCTGGGCTTTCTGCGCGCCGAGGACGGCATCACCTTCAACCGTGACCGCCTGCTGGCCGAGGCCAAGGCCAAGGCGCTGGCGCTGGCCGAAGATTACCAGCCGCCGGAACCCGCTGAGCTCGTCCTGCCGGGTCCCTCCGGGCGCGCCGCCCTCGACTTCGCCCTGCGCGATCTCAAGGCCAAGGGGGTGGTATTGCCGCACGACGAGGTCGTGGCCGGTGCGCTCGTCCGTGTCCTGACCGGCGGGCCGGAGGCCGACATGACTGCGCCCCTGAGCGAGGAGGCGGTGCACGGCCTGGAGCGCACGGCGCTGATGGAGCTGGTCCGGACGGACGGCACCCTGGCCCGCATGGAGCACATGCTGGAGAGCGGCAAGCCGCTGCGGAACTAGAGGAGCGTTTCATGGTGACCTACAGCGCACCGCTCGCCGACCTGCGATTCCTGTTGCACGAGCTGCATGGGTATGACGAGACCGTGGCGCGCCTGCCCGGCTACGAGGAGGCGACCGGCGAGCTGGTCGATACGGTGCTCGAGGAAGCCGCCAAGTTCTGCGAGAACGAACTGTTGCCGCTGAACCAGCCGGGCGACGAAGCGGGCTGTGTCTTCGACAACGGCGTGGTGCGAACGCCCGAGGGATTCAAGGAGGCCTACAGCGCCTTCATCAAAGCCGGCTGGACGGGGCTCGCCTGCGATCCGGATTACGGCGGCCAAGGGTTGCCCAAGAGCCTGCAATTCGCGCTTACGGAGCTGATCTGCTCGACCAACCTGAGCTTCGGCATCTATCCGGGCCTGAGCCACGGCGCTTATCACCTGCTGGAGCGTTGCGCCGACGAGGCGCAGAAAGAGTCATTCCTGCCCAAGCTGGCCGACGGCACCTGGTCGGGGACCATGTGCCTGACCGAGTCCCACTGCGGCACCGATTTGGGGCTCATCCGCACCAAGGCCGAGCCGGGCGAGGGCGGCGCCTACAAGATCACCGGCACCAAGATCTTCATCTCGGCCGGCGAGCACGACCTGACCGAGAACATCATCCATCTGGTTTTGGCGAAGCTGCCCGACGCGCCGCCGGGCAGCAAGGGCATCTCGCTGTTCATCGTGCCCAAGTTCCTGGCCGGTCCGGACGGCGCTCTCGGCGCGCGCAACGGTGTCGCCTGCGGCGGCCTGGAACACAAGATGGGCATCAAGGCCTCGGCCACCTGCGTGCTCAATTTCGACGAGGCCGAGGGCTACCTGGTGGGCCCGCCCCATTCCGGCATGCACGCCATGTTCACGATGATGAACCAGGCGCGCCTCGACGTGGGCCTGCAGGGGCTCGGCCTGGCCGAGACCGCCTATCAATCGGCCGCCGCCTACGCTAAGGAGCGGCTCCAGGGCCGCGCGCTGTCCGGGCCCAAACGGCCCGACCAGCCGGCCGATCCGATCATCGTGCACCCCGACGTGCGCAACAACCTGATGCGCATGCGCGCCTACACCGAAGGCGCCCGGGCCTTGGCCCTCTGGACCGCCTTGTCGGTCGACCTGGCCGAACGGCATCCCGATCCGGCGGAGCGCCAGGCGGCGGACGACCTGGTGGCGCTGCTCACGCCCGTGATCAAGGCGGCGCTCACCGATTTCAGCGTTGAAGTGACGAACCTCGGCATGCAGGTCTTCGGTGGCCATGGCTACATCCGTGAATCGGGCATGGAGCAGTTGGTGCGCGACGCGCGGATCGCGCCGATCTACGAGGGCGCCAACGGCGTGCAGGCCCTCGATCTGGTGGGACGCAAGCTCGGCCAGAACAGCGGCCGGCTGCTGCGGCGCTTCTTCCATCCCGTGCACGGTTACCTGGAGGCGCACCGGACGGATGCGCAGATGGCCGAATTCATCGTTCCCTTGGCCAAGGTTTACAGCCGCCTGCAGCGGGCGACCCTGTGGATCGCGCAGCAGGGCCTGCGGGACCCGGAAGAGGCAGGTGCGGCGGCCGGCGACTATCTGCGCCTCTTTGCGCTGACCGCGCTGGCCTATCTCTGGGCCCGTATGGCCGAGGTGAGCCTGCGCCACCCGGACGGCATGCCCGCCGAGTTCTATGCCGCGAAACTCGCGACGGCGCGGTATTTCATGCAGCGGGTGCTGCCCGGGTCATCGGGGCTGTTCGCGGCCATCATGGCCGGCAAGGCGCCGGTCATGGGCCTCGAGGACAGCGCTTTTTAGTTTTCCGGTTACCGACGGCAGTTCTTGCGCGGGTCGCGGCGATCGGTTTGATCGCGCGCCGCCTAGGCTTTATGCTGCCTCGCAAATGTGGGGCGCGGGCGGGACTCTTGCCAAGGGTTCGGCCGCGCAGGCTGCGCAGAACAATAAAGGGTGGCGGTATGACAGAGGGCGAGGGAATGGCCGCGGCCGCGGCGCGCGATAGCGTGACATTGACCGACAACCGCACGGGTCAGTCCTGGGAGCTGCCGATCTTAGGCAGCGTGCTGGGCCCCGAGGTGGTGGATGTGCGCCCGTTCTATGGGGACACGGGGATGTTCACCTACGATCCGGGATTCACCTCGACCAGTTCGTGCGAGTCCGCGATCACCTTCATCGACGGCGAGGAAGGAATCCTGCTGCACCGAGGCTATCCGATCGAGCAGCTGGCCGAAAACAGCGATTTCATGGAGGTCTGCTACCTGCTGCTATACGGCGAGCTGCCGACCGCCACCGAAAAGAAGAAGTTCGAGACGGCGACGACCTATCACACCATGCTGCACGAGCAGCTCCTCTACTTCTACCGCGGGTTCCGGCGCGATGCGCATCCCATGGCCATCATGGTCGGCGTGGTGGGCGCGCTCTCGGCCTTCTATCATGACTCGACCGACATCTCCGATCCGCAGCAGCGCTACGTTGCCTCCCACCGGCTGATCGCCAAGATGCCAACCATCGCCGCCATGGCCTACAAGTACTCGGTCGGCCAGCCGTTCATCTATCCGCGCAACGATTTGAAGTATGCCGCGAACTTCCTGCACATGATGTTTTCCGTACCGGCGGAGGAGTATCAGGTGAGCCCGGTGCTGGCGCGGGCGATGGACCGGATCTTCATCCTGCACGCCGATCACGAGCAGAACGCCTCCACCTCGACCGTGCGCATCGCCGGGTCGAGCGGCGCCAATCCGTTCGCCTGCATCGCGGCGGGTATCGCATCGCTTTGGGGACCGGCCCACGGCGGCGCAAACGAGGCGGTCTTGCGCATGCTGCAGGAGGTCGGCCACAAGGACCGCATCGGCGAATTCATCAAGCGCGCCAAGGACAAGGACGATCCCTTCCGGCTCATGGGATTCGGTCACCGGGTCTATAAGAACTACGACCCGCGGGCGGCGGTCTTGCGCAAGTCCTGCCACGAGGTGTTGGAGGAGCTGGGCGTGGACGACCCACTGCTGGAGCTAGCCATGGGGCTGGAGAAAATTGCGCTCGAGGACGACTACTTCGTCCAACGCAAGCTGTTCCCCAACGTGGATTTCTATTCCGGGATCATCCTGAAGGCCATGGGCTTCCCGACCAGCATGTTCACGGTGCTGTTCGCATTGGCCCGCACGGTGGGCTGGGTTGCCCAGTGGAACGAGATGATCGAGGATCCGAGCCAGCGGATCAGCCGCCCGCGCCAGCTATACACTGGTCACAGCCGGCGCGACTATGTGCCCGTCGAACAACGCGGGTAACTCCAAGGACAGTTGGTAAAGGCCCGGCGCAATCCGCACGATGCGATCCTCGCGCCCTCCCATCGGAAGGGCGTTTCTTTCACGCCGTTTGCCATCTTCATCGGGCGCGCGGATTCCCCCTTGATCCGATGTGAAGCTGAACCGCAGAGTGCGCGGCTTCGAGCCAGCCCCGACCCTTGCTGTGGAGACCGTCAACTGCGATGACCGAGGGCACCTCGACCCCTGCTGCGGAACCAGCGAGCCACCACGCGCACTACCTGCGAGGCGTTGCGCTGGTGCTTGCCGGCGGGGTCTGCCTGAGCGGCGGCGGGCTTCTGCTGCGGGGCATCGAGGCGGCCGACGGCTGGCAGATTCTGTTCTACCGTTCGCTGGCCTTTTTCGTGACCTTGTTCACCTATTTGGTTTTGCGATACCGCGGCCGCGTGGTGCGGCCCTTCCGCGCCGTCGGCTGGGCGGGTGTGATCGCCGCCCTGGCGCTGGGCGTCGGCTTCGTTTGTTACGTCTACGCCATGTTAATGACCACCGTGGCCAACGTGGTGTTCACCCTGGCCGCCGGTCCGTTCCTTGCCGCGGGCCTGGCTTGGTTGGTTTTGCGCGAGCGCGTGCGGCCGGGCTCTCTGGTGGCGATGGTCGCGGCGGTGGCGGGGATCGGCTTGATGTTCGGCGACGGTTTGCAGACCGGCCGCTGGCTGGGCAACCTGGTGGCGCTCGTCCCGCCGGCGACGTTCGCCGTCTTGGTCGTTGCCTTTCGGTTCCGCAAGGACATCGACATGGTGCCGGCGACCTGCCTGGCCGGCCTGGTCAGCCTTCTGATCGCCGCCTGGATGGTGGAAGACCTTTCCGTTTCATCCTGGGACCTGATGTTGTCTCTGCTTCTGGGAAGCGTGCAGGTCGGGGCCGGATTCCTGCTGATCACGCTCGGCGCCCGTTATGTGCCGGCGGGCGAAGTCTCGCTGTTCGGCCTCACGGAAACCATTCTGGCGCCGCTGTGGGTCGGGCTAGTGATCGGCGAGGTGCCGAGCCTGCTCACGCTGGCCGGCGGCGTGGTGGTCATGGTGGCGGTGGTTGGCGCCGCCGCGAGCAGCCTGCGTGCGCACGCGGCGGCATCGCCGGGAAAAGGTGTTGGGCGTGTCGGCTAAGGGGTGCGGGAATCTTTCAACCGGTGGCTTCGGCCGACTGGCCGAGAGCCAAGCTTTCGGCGATGGCCGGCATCCCCCTGAGACAGGATAGAGCAAATTCGACGGACCGTTCGCACATGCC
>JAZFZX010000115.1:0-2211 GCA_036444135.1 Kiloniellales bacterium
GGCGGCTGCGGCGGCGGTTGAAGCGGAAGACGAACTCGTCGAGGTAGGATTGCAGGTGCTTGCGGCGCAGACTGTGGTAGACGCCGAGCGCCCATGTCTTGAGGTTGGAGAAGACGCGGTGGATCCATGGCAGCACGATATGGGCGGCCATGGGGCCGATGACGTGGGGGTCGTGCCAGACCCCCGGCGCCCCGGGGTAGGCGCTCCAACCGTCGGTCCTGGCGACGGTGCCCGGGGCCGTGGTGGTTGCGATGAAGGGATGCAGGCTGCCGGCCGAATAGTCACGGACATGGGCGAGGCGGATGCGGCCCGGCCCTCGGCCGACGATCTCGACGGCGCCGGCGATCAGCAGTTTTCCCTCGTGGCTGCGCCCGGGGCCTCCGGCTGGCGGGTCGTTCCGGGTCCGGTGATTGATCGTGGTTTCGTCGATTTCCACTAAGCCGGACAAGGGGTTGCGCTCGGGATCGACCATGGCCCGGCGGAGCTTGGCGGCCAACAGCCAGGCGGATTTGTAGGAACCGAGGCCGAGCTGTTTCCACAACTGCATGGCCGAGATGCCGTTGGAATGGGTGGCCATCAGGTAGGCGGCCCAGAACCAGACATGCAGGGCCAACTTGCTGCCGTGCATGATGGTGCCCGAGGTCACCGAGGTCTGCTTGGCGCACTTGGCGCATTGGAAGGTCCAGGCCTTGGTCTCCAAGGCCCAGCCCTTGGGGTGGCCGCAGGCGGGGCACCGGAACCCTTCCGGCCAGCGAACGCAGAACAGGTGCTCGGCGCAGGCGCGGTCGTCGCCGAAGCGGCGCTGAAAGGCGATCAGAGAACGCGGATAGTCGGGCATGGCGGACATCCTCAAAGCCAATTGTTCATGGTATGTTCTTACCATGCCTTCGCTCGCCTGTCATCAAGATCTTGTGGTACCGGACGGTGAGGGATAAGCCTCAGGCGCGATTGCCGTCAAATATTTGAGGGGCTCCGCCAGAAACCGCCGCGGATCGGATTCGGCTCGCCGGGGGTTACTCCAGAAGGGAATCGAGGATAGCGGCAAAGCGCCCATAGGAGGCCAGGCCGACGAATTTCCTGCCATTGATGAGGAATGTCGGGGTTCGGTCGACGCCATGATCGCGCGCGCCCAAGAATTCAAGACCCGATCCTCGAAAGACTTATCGGCTCGGCAACGCTTCAGGACGGCTTCATCGAAGCCCTCCGAGCCCAGCGCGGAAAGCAGGGCCGGCGCGGTCTGGGCCTCGTCGATCCAATCGTCCCATCGTGTCCACATGATATCGATTGTGTCGAATGAACGCTCCGGCCCGATACAACGTGCCAGCGCGGCTGCTGTCAGCGCCGCCCTGTTCAAGGGAAAGTCGCGGACGACGAACCTGATCTTGCCCGTCTCTATGTAGTCCCGCTTGAGTTCCGGAAAAATTTCCCGATGGAAGCGGGCGCAATGGGAACAGCTGAACGAGAAATACTCGACAACGGTAATCGGCGCGTCGGGGGATCCGAGGGCCATTTCGACCGGAGTCGGGCCGGCTCGTTCCTGCGCGAGGGCCGGCCCGTGTCGGAGCAGAATAGCGCCCGCGCCCGCCGCCAAGGGGTCCGGTCACGCAGAGCGCGGCGGTGCCGGCTAGATGACCCAAACACCGCCGCCTGGAGCCGCAGAAGCGCGAGGATATCGCCAAGAAAGCCTTTGCCACCTATACTTCCAACAAGATGAAAACCCACGACAGACCGCTACCCGACGGCAGTTTTATACAGAACGAGAGGACAGTAATAATGGGAACGGACGCCTGGCGAAAGTACATCTGTGAATTCATCGGGACCTTCGCGCTGGTATTTTTCGCGGCCGGCGCGATTATGCTCAGCTCGATTACCGATGGCGAGCTCGGCTCGATCGGCGCCGGTTTGATCTCCGGATTGGTCATCACCATCGTTGTTTATACCTTCGGCCATATCTCCGGCGCGCACGTCAATCCGGCCCTGTCGCTGACGGCGGTCTTGATCGGCCGATTGGATCGCCGGCTACTGCCTGGATATGTGGTCTCCCAGATGCTCGGCTCGACGCTGGCCGCGTTCACCCTGCTTTCGACGATCGGCCAATTCGGCATGATGGGCGCCAACATGCCCAACACGGAGCTGGGGGTTACGCCGGGCGTGGCCCTGGTAATCGAGATGTTCCTCTCGTTCCTTCTCATGTGGGTGGTTTGCGGGTCG
>JAZFZX010000116.1:0-2109 GCA_036444135.1 Kiloniellales bacterium
TACGGCGACCAGAAGATCCTCGCCGATGGCGTGGTGCCCGCGGACCTGGTGCTGGGCAACGAGAACTACCGGCCGGAGATGCGCGGCCTGAAGGTGCCCCACGGAACCTATGTGCACATCGACGGCACCGACCTGGTGCGCGGCAACGATGGCCGCATGGTGGTGCTGGAGGACAACGGCCGCACCCCGTCGGGCGTGTCCTACGTGGTCGAGAACCGCCATCTGATGCAGCGCACCTTTCCGGACCTCATGTCGCGGGTGGGCATCCGCCCGGTCTCCAACTACGGGCAGAAGCTGCTCGAGGGCCTGGCCGAGATCGCGCCCGAAGGGGTGCTGGACCCGCAGGTCGTGCTGCTGTCGCCGGGCACTTATAACTCGGCCTATTTCGAGCACATCTTCCTGGCCCGCGAGATGGGCGTGCCCCTGGTCGAGGGCGGCGACCTGGTGGTGGAGGACGACCGCGTCTTCATGCGCACGGTCGGCGGGCCCAAGCCGGTGCACGTGATCTACCGGCGCCTCAACGACGACTTCCTCGACCCGGAGGCCTTCAATGGGAAGAGCCTGCTGGGGACCCCCGGCCTATTCCGGGCCTACCGCAAGGGCAACGTGGGGCTGGCCAACGCGATCGGCACCGGCGTGGCCGACGACAAGGCGGTCTTTGCCTACATCCCGCGGATCATCAAATACTACCTCGATCAGGATCCCATCCTGGACAACGTGGAAACCCACCTCTGCCGCGAGCCCGACGGTCTCGCCTACACGCTGGACAACCTGGAAAGCCTGGTCGTCAAGCCGGTCGGTGAATCCGGCGGCTATGGCATCACGGTCGGCCCGCGCGCCGGCGCCGAGGAGATCGAGTCCTGCCGCGCGCAACTGAAGGCCAACCCCGCCAACTACATCAGCCAGCCGATGGTGAACCTGTCCGTCTGCCCGACCCTGGTCCAAGACGGCATCGAGCCGCGCCACGTGGACCTGCGCCCCTTCGCCGTGACCGGCGCGTCCACCTGGGTACTGCCGGGCGGATTGACGCGGGTGGCGCTGACCAAGGGATCGATCGTGGTCAATTCCTCGCAGGGCGGCGGATCAAAGGATACCTGGGTCCTTGAGTAATCTTCTCTCGCGCTATGCCGAGGCCCTGTTCTGGATGGCCCGTTATGTCGAGCGGGCCGAGAACCTGGCCCGCATCCTCGACGTCAACGAAACCTTCAGCCGAGACAGCCGGGGCAATCAGAACTGGGATTCTGTCCTGCAGCTCTACAGCGACGTCGAACGCTTCTCCGAAACCCACGATGAAGCCGATGCCGAGGCGGTCCTCGACTTCTACATCCTGGATCAGAGCAACCCGGCCTCTATCCTCTCGACGCTCGGCATGGCGCGCGAGAACGCCCGTACGCTGCGGCCGCTGATCTCCACGGAGATGTGGACCCAGATCAACGTGTTCCATAACCGGCTGCGCAAGCTAACGCCGGACGACATCGCCGAGCCGCGGCTGGCCCGCCTGTGCAGTGTTATAAAGGAGTCCTGCCAGACGCATACCGGCATCACGGAGGGCACCTTTTACCGGGACGAGGGCTGGTACTTCTATCAGCTGGGCCGGCAGTTGGAGCGGGCCGACCAGACGACACGGCTGCTCGACGTCAAATACCACTTGCTGCTGCCGGAGCGGCACAGCGTGGGTTCGCCCATCGATGTCAGCCATTGGAACGCGCTGCTGCGCTCGGCCTCCGCTTACCACGCCTTCCGCCGCGTCCATCCGCGCGGCATGGGCCCCGCCCGGGTGGCCGGGTTCCTGCTGTTCCACAAGAGCTTCCCGCGTTCGGTTCTGGGTTGCATCGCCGCGAGCGACGCGATCTTGCAGGAACTGCGCACGAACTACGAGCTGAGTTCCGGCGCCAAGGCTTCGGAGACGCTGAGCCGCCTCAGGGCCGGACTCGAGGGGCTCGACATCGACGAGGTGCTCCGCGGCGGCCTGCACGAATTCGTCGACCGCTTTCAGTTCGACCTCAATGCCGTCACCGGCGCGTTGGGCCGCGCCTTTTTCAGCCGCAAGGATGCAGGCACGGCGGGGCCCGAAAACGCACAGTCATAGAGAGCGCCGGATCAAAGGCA
>JAZFZX010000117.1:0-3066 GCA_036444135.1 Kiloniellales bacterium
CTCGGCGTCAAGGAGGACGTGCGGCGGTCCGACGAGCTGGTCACCGAGGTGTCGTGGGATCTGCCGCCGGCCCATTCAACGAGCCTGTTCTACAAGCTGGCCCGCCGCCGGGGCGATGCGATCACGGTGGTCGGGATCGCCGTTGCCATGACGGTGGAGGCGGGCAAATGCAGCGCAGTGCGGATCGCGCTCGGGGCCGTGGCGCCGGTCGTCAAGCGGGCCGCGGCGGCCGAGGCCATGCTCGCCGGGAACGCTTTGACACCCGAGCTGATCGACGCGGCGGCAGGGCAGGCCGCCGAGGAGACGGACCCGATCGACGATCTGCGCGCCTCGGCGGAGTACCGCCGGCACGGCGTCAAGGTCCTCACGCGCCGCCTCGTGGCCGAGGCCTGGCAACGTCTTTCCTGAGAGGGACGAACACGATGAATGCCGCGAAGAAGATCACCCTGATCGTCAATGGCCGGGAACGCGAAGCCGAGGTTCCGGCCAACGCGACGCTCCTCGATAGCCTCCGCGAGCTCGGCTACTTCGAGGTCAAGAGCGGCTGCGAGAAGGGCGATTGCGGCGCCTGCGCGGTCTTGGTCGACGGCGAGGCGGTGGACAGCTGCCTGACCCTGGCGTGGACCGTGGAGGGCCGTGCGATCACCACGGTCGCCGGCCTCGGCCAAGGCGAGGAGACGCACCCCCTGATCGACGCCTTCCTGACGCACGGGGCCGTGCAGTGCGGCTACTGCATTCCCGGCCTGATCATCGCGGCGGAGTCGATGCTGAAAGCGACGCCGGAGCCCGACGACAGCGATATCCGCATCGGCCTCAGCGGCAACCTTTGCCGCTGTACCGGCTACACAAAGGTCTTCGACGCCGTCCGCGAGGCGGCGCAGGTCATGCGGGAGCGGGAGGGCCAGGCATGACGGACACGGGGAACGATTGGAGCGGGACGGCCAACGTCCCTCTGCGGCAGGTGGGCAAGCCGCTGGTCAGGACCGACGCGCCGGGCAAGGCCCGGGGCCGGACCCGTTTTGCCGGCGATTACACCATGCCGAACATGTTGCACACCAAGGTTTTGCGCAGCCCGCTCGCGAGCGCCCGGCTGAAGCGCATCGACCCCTCCAAGGCGGAGGCCTTGGCCGGGGTCGCCTGCGTGCTGACCGCCGCCGACCTGCCGGACCGCCTGGCCCCGACCGATATTCCGGGACAGACCGGCCGGAAACGGCTGGCGACCGATCAACAGATCCTGGTCCGCCAGCGCGTCCGCTATCACGGCGAGCCGCTGGCCCTGATTGCGGCCGAAACCGTGGCCATTGCCGAAAAGGCGATGGACCTGATCGACTACGAACTGGAGCCCCTGGCCGGCGTCTTCGACCCCCTGGAGGCGATGCAGCCGGGCGCGCCCGTCGTCCAGGGCACCGACAACGTGGTGGCCACGTACAAGGTCCGCAAGGGTGACACCGAGGAAGGTTTCGCCGAGGCCGACCATATCATCGAGAACACCTATCGAACCCCCTTCCAGGAGCACGCCTTCCTGGAGCCCGAAGTGGGCCTGGCCTGGGTCGACGAGAACGAGGTGATCAACATCCGTATGTCGACCCAGGTGATCGAGCACTTCCGCTTCATCGCCGATGCCGTGGGCGTGCCCCACAACAAAGTGCGAATCATGGGCGCGCTGGTGGGCGGCGGCTTCGGCGGCAAGGAGGACATTACGGTCGAGGTCTATCTGGCGCTGTTGGCCAAGGCGACCTCCCGGCCGGTGCGCCTCGCCTACAGCCGTGAGGACTCATTCTTTGGACACGGCAAGCGGCACCCCTTCGTGATCCGTCATCGCGTTGGCGTCACCAAGGAAGGCAAGATCACCGCCCTCGAGGTCGAAATGATCGCCGACGCCGGCGGCTACGTCTTCCTCAGCCCCTACGTGTTGCTCTACGCCACCGTGGCGGCGCCAGGGCCCTACCGCGTCGACAACCTGCGCATCGATTCCAAGGCGGTCGCCACCAACAACATGTACACCAGCGCCTTCCGGGGCTTCGGCGCGGTTCAGGCCTGTGTCGCGCACGAGCAGCAGATGGACGAGATCGCCAAGGTGCTGGGCATGGACCGGCTGGAGGTGCGGCGGCGCAACTTCCTCAGCACCGGCGACAAGATCGCCACGGGCTTTGCCATCGAGAGCGCGGTCTGGTCCGACGAGTGCATGACCCGGGCCTGGGAGGCGCTGGGCGAACGCGGCCCGGACCAGGGCCCGGTCAAGATCGGGCGCGCCGTCGCCTGCTATCAGCAGAGCTACGGCCGGATCACCTGGCTGCACGATACCTCGGAGGCCTGGGTCGGCGTGGAAATGGACGGCACCGTTGTGGTGCGCTCGGGCGTGACCGACATCGGGGCCGGGCAGATCTCGGCGCTTGGCCAGATTGCCGCCGAAATCCTCGGCGTGACGCTGGACGACGTGACGATCTACAGCAGCGACTCGGCGGTAACGCCGCTCGCCGGGACAACCACGGCAACCCGGGCGCTCTACATGACGGGCAATGCGGTGCGGATGGCGGCCGACGGAGTCCGCGAACGCCTCGTCGCCCGGGCGGCCAGGGAATTCGGTGTCGAACCGGGGGATATCGACATGGCCGAATCCAAGGTCTTCGTCGCCGACCATCCCGAACAGGCGATGGTGTTCAAGGATCTGGTTGCGGTTTGCGCCTCCGAGGGGATTCATCGCTCCGAGCTGGTCATGTTCAAGGCACCCTTCACCGAGCCGCTTGATCCGGAGACCGGGCAGGGGCGGGTCCATCCCGACTACGTCTATGGGGCGCACGCGGTGGAGGTCGCCGTCGATACCGAGACCGGCGAGGTCGTGGTCTTGAAGAGCGTGGGTGCGCACGACGTGGGCCAGGCGATCAATCCCCAGGCCGTCGCCGGTCAGATCGAAGGCGGCACCGCCCAGGGCCAGGGCTATGCCCTGAGCGAGGAGCTGCTCTATTCTGACGGCCAGCTGACGACCCCGTCGTTCAGCGAATACTTGATCCCGACGGCCATGGACATGCCCAAGGTCGAGTCGATCATTCTCGAATCTCGAAGCGG
>JAZFZX010000118.1:0-2331 GCA_036444135.1 Kiloniellales bacterium
CAGGCGCCCCGGACCCGGCTCATCAAGAGCGCGCAGATCTTCTATGACGACAATAAATGCCTCATGGACTGCATCGTTCTCAGCCTGTCGGACGGCGGCGCCGCGCTGCAGCCCGAAGACACGCTGAACCTGCCGGAGAAATTCGAGCTGCAGATCAAATTCGGGGCCCGTCACGACTGCCACGTCTGCTGGGTGCACGGCAACAAGCTGGGCGTCCGGTTCCTCGACGTTTGACGGCGTCCGGCGCCTCGCGATCCACGCTTGACGGCCCGCCCCACCATCCTTAGTCTCCGCCGCGCTCACAGGTAGCGACAAGAATTCAGGTTCGATCGAGAACCCCGCCGGTCCGCGAGTTTCGCGCACTGGCGCGCATGTCGTTGAGCCTGGGGCGGTGATAGGGATCCAACCGGGACCGGCCATGTTCGACGGACTGCAGGAACGGCTGGGCGCCGTATTCGACGGGCTGAAGCGCCGCGGGGCGCTGAGCGAGGCCGACGTGACGGCGGCGCTGCGCGAAGTGCGGGTCGCTCTGCTCGAGGCCGACGTCGCCCTGCCGGTGGTCAAGGATTTCATCGAGGCGATTCATGATCAGGCCATCGGCCAGGACGTGATGCGCTCGGTCACGCCCGGCCAGATGGTGGTCAAGATCGTGCACGACCACCTGGTGGAGACCCTGGGGCGCGAAAGCGTGCCCCTGGCGCTCGACGTGCCGCCGCCGGCGGTCGTTCTGCTGGTCGGGTTGCAAGGCTCCGGCAAGACCACGACCGCCGCCAAGATCGGCCTGCGTCTGAAGGACAGGGACAAGAAGCGGGCGCTGATGGCATCGCTCGACGTGAAGCGACCCGCGGCGCAGGAACAGCTCGCCATCCTCGGCGCTCAGTGCGAGGTGCGCACGCTGGACATCGTGCCGGGCGAACCGCCGGTCGCCATCGCCCGCCGCGCCGTGCAGACGGCCGCCTTGGAGGGCTTCGACGCGGTGCTGCTGGACACCGCCGGGCGCCTCACGATCGACGACGAGCTGATGGCCGAGGCGGCCCAGGTGCGCGACGCGGTGAAGCCGCACGAATCGCTGCTGGTGGCCGACGCCATGACGGGCCAGGACGCGGTCAACGTGGCCCGCAGCTTCCACGACAAGGTCGGCCTGACCGGGATCGTGCTGACCCGCGTCGACGGCGACGCGCGCGGCGGCGCGGCGCTGTCCATGAAGGCGGTCACCGGCTGTCCCATCAAGCTGTTGGGCGTCGGCGAGAAGCTGGATGCGCTCGAGACCTTCCATCCCGAGCGCATCGCCGGGCGCATTTTGGGCATGGGCGACGTGGTCTCCCTGGTCGAGCGGGCCGCCGAGACCATCGAACAGGAAGACGCCGAGAAGCTCGCCAAGAAGATCGAAAAGGGCCAGTTCGACCTGGACGACCTGGCCGGTCAGTTGCGCCAGCTTCAGAAGATGGGCGGGCTCTCCGGCGTCATGGGCATGCTGCCGGGGGTGCCAAAGATCCAGCAGCAGATGAAGGACGCTAACTTCGACGACAGCCTGGTCAAGCGCCAGCTCGCGATCATCTCCTCCATGACGCGGCGCGAACGGCGCCGGCCCGGGATCATCAAGGCCAGCCGCAAGCAGCGAATCGCGCGCGGCTCGGGCAGCACGGTGCAGGACGTCAACAAGCTGATGAAGCAGTTCCAGGAAGCCAGCCGCATGATGAAGAAGGTCAGGAAGATGGGCAAAAAGGGCCTGATGCGCCACGGCCTGCCCGGCGCCTTTCCCGGCGGCGGACCCGGAGGCTTTCCCCGATGATCAGTCACGTCACCGTCGGCAGCAAAGACGTCGCCCGGGCCAAGGCCTTCTACGAGCGGGTCATGGCGCCGCTCGGCTACGCCCGAGTCGATGACGGCGACGACTATTTCGCTTACGCGGAGACGGAGACCTCGCCCGCCTGCTTCTATGTCTTGGCGCCGTTCGACGGCCGCCCAGCCGCGCCTGGCAACGGCTGGCACTGCGCCTTCCTAGCGCCGAGCCGGGCGTCGGTCGATGCCTTCCATGCGGCGGCGCTGGCAGCCGGCGGCAGCGACGAGGGCGCGCCCGGCCTGCGCCCGCAGTACTCCGAGCACTACTACGGCACCTACGTGCGCGACCCGGACGGCAACAAACTGCAGGCCGTCTGCTACAAGCCCGAATGACGGTACGACACCGGAGAAACAGGAGACTCCTCATATGGCTCTGAGAATTCGTTTGGCCCGCGGAGGCACCAAGAAGCGGCCCTTTTACCGCATCGTGGTGGCAGATTCCCGCAGCCCGCGCGACGGGCGCTTTATCGAAAAAATCGGCACCTACAA